>JANNDB010000653.1:0-1950 GCA_031387285.1 Betaproteobacteria bacterium
CGAGCGTGCCGCCTGCAGCATGTCCCAGCGGCCGCCATAGTTGACGGCAACCGTCAGCCCGATACCGCTGTTGCCCTCGGTCAGGGCCTGGGCCTGCGCTATCAGCTTTTGAAGCCGGATGTCGAAGCGGGTGGTATCGCCAATGATGCGCAAGCGCACACCGTTGCCATTCATTTCCGCCACCTCTTTTTGCAGGTACACGACGAGCAGCTGCATGAGGCTCGAGACCTCTTCTGGCGGGCGTTTCCAGTTCTCCGTGCTGAAGGCGAATAGCGTCAGAAAACGTATTCCCCGCTCCGAGCAGCCCCGCACGATGCTGCGAATCGCCTTGGCCCCGCTGGCATGACCCAGGGCCACCGGCATGAGCCGCTTTCTGGCCCACCGCCGATTGCCGTCCATGATGATGGCTACGTGCTCCGGCGTAGGGTTGAGGGTCATGCCTGGATGGTAACAGCGGCAACATGCGCTGCCGGCTGGATCGCCCGCTGCTGCTGCCTTCCCGGGTTGCGATTCGATTACACTGTGGGGCAAGGTGACTTGGCCCATCATCCGCATCCCCGAATCAGGTTCAAAGGAACCCGCGCAATGAAGAGCAAGAGTACCGAGGGTTCGCGCAAGCATCAGCGGGTCATCAAGAAATATCCGAACCGCCGCCTGTACGATACCGACACATCCACCTACATCACCCTGTCAGAAGTTCGCCAGTTGGTGATGGATGCGGAGCCCTTCTCCGTCTGTGATGCCAAGACCGGTGAAGACCTGACGCGCAGCATCCTGCTGCAGATCATCCTGGAACAGGAAGCCAACGGCTCGCCGATGTTTACGGCGCCCGTTCTGTCCAACATCATCCGTTTTTACGGCCACACCATGCAGGGATTCATGGGTGGCTACCTTGAAAAGAACATGCAGACCCTGATGGACATTCAGACCCGGCTCGGTGAGCAGTCCAAGACACTCACGCCCGAGATGTGGTCGCAGTTTCTGGGTGCGCAGAATCCTCTGTTGCAGGGGTTGATGGGCACAAGCCTGGAGCAGTCGACGACCTTGCTGACGCAGATGCAGGAACAGATGCACAAGCAAGCTGAACAGATGCTCGGCACGTTCGGTCTCAAGCGTTGAATTCCTCCGTCGTGCCCACGGTAGGTTTTGTCAGCCTCGGTTGCCCGAAGGCGCTGACCGACTCCGAGTTGATCCTGACGCAGCTCAGTGCCGAGGGCTACCGCACTTCGAAGTCCCTCGCCGGTGCGGACCTCGTGATTGTCAATACCTGCGGGTTCATAGACGACGCCGTGCGCGAAAGTCTCGATTCGATTGGTGAAGCGCTGGCCGAAAACGGCCGTGTGATCGTGACCGGGTGCCTGGGTGCGAAATCCGGCGCCGATGGCGGAAATCTGGTCCGCCAGATCCACCCCAAGGTGCTCGCAGTAACCGGCCCGCACGCAACCCAGGAGGTAATGGATGCGGTCCATGCCAACCTGCCCAAGCCACATGACCCGTTTGTGGACCTGGTTCCCAATTCCTTTGGGGTGGCGGGCATCAAGCTCACCCCGCGTCACTACGCCTACCTGAAAATCAGTGAAGGCTGCAACCACCGTTGCACGTTCTGCATCATCCCCTCCATGCGCGGCGATCTGGTGTCGCGGCCGATTGGTGACGTCCTCAACGAGGCCCGTGCGCTGTTTGAAGGGGGTGTGCGGGAACTGCTGGTGGTCAGCCAGGACACGTCGGCCTACGGCGTCGATGTGAAATACCGTACCGGCTTCTGGGACGGCAAGCCCATCAAGACACGCATGTTCGATCTGGTGCAGGCTCTGGGGGAACTGGCAGCGCCGCACGGGGCCTGGGTGCGTTTGCACTACGTGTACCCGTACCCGAGCGTGAACGACATCCTGCCGTTGATGGCGCAAGGCTTGATCCTGCCCTACCTCGACGTGCCGTTCCAGCATTCGC
>JANNDB010000885.1:0-1705 GCA_031387285.1 Betaproteobacteria bacterium
GATTGCCGGGCTGGACATTCTGATAATCCGGGAACTGACCGGCGATATCTATTTCGGACAGCCTCGTGGCCGACGCACGGCGGTGGATGGCCATTTCCCCGGCAGTGAAGAGGCCTTCGACACCATGCGCTACTCCCGTCCGGAAGTCGAGCGGATCGCGCATGTTGCGTTCCAGGCGGCGCGCAAGCGCTCCAACCGGGTGACCAGTGTAGACAAGGCCAACGTGCTGGAGACTTTCCAGTTCTGGAAGGACATCGTCAGCGAAGTCGGCAAGCAATACCCTGAGGTTGTGCTCGACCACATGTATGTCGACAACGCGGCCATGCAGCTGGTGCGGCAACCAAAGAAGTTTGACGTGGTAGTCACCGGAAACATGTTTGGTGACATCCTCAGTGATGAGGCCGCGATGCTGACCGGCTCGATTGGCATGCTGCCGTCGGCAAGCCTGGATGCGTCCAGCAAAGGCTTGTACGAACCCAGCCATGGCAGCGCGCCCGACATAGCAGGCAAGGGCATTGCCAACCCATTGGCAACCATCCTGAGTGCCGCCATGATGCTGCGCTTCAGCTTGAACCAGGCGCAAGCGGCAGACCGCGTGGAAGCCGCAGTAAAGAAGGTCTTGGCGCTCGGCCTGCGTACGGCAGATATCCACTCCGCGGGTACCCGGCTGGTTGGAACCTCCGAGATGGGTGACGCCGTACTGCGCGCCTTGTGAAATGCTTCGAATATAATTTTATGATGCATCGCACCATCAACCAGCAAGCCTGTATGGCTGACTCCGGGGGCTACGTCCCCGCTGCGGTTGTTGTGTGCAACAAGAAAGCGACTATTCAGGGCTAGAGCAGCCTGGTTCGTCGCGCCCCAACCGGCCAGACGAGCCGGGCGACTCAAATTTTCGGATTTGCAGTTTGTAAAGGGGTAATGAGATGGCAAATGGAAACGTAGTGGGCCTTGTGGGCTGGCGCGGCATGGTGGGGTCCGTCCTGATGGATCGCATGCAGGCCGAGGGTGACTTCGGGCTGATCGAGCCCGTGTTCTTCTCCACCTCGGACGTGGGTGGCATGGCCCCGGCTGTGGCGGGCGCCGGCGCTAGGCTGCTGGACGCAAAAGACGTTGCAAAGCTGGGCCAGTGCGACATCATCATCACCGCGCAAGGTGGTGACTACACCAGTGAAGTGTTTACTAAACTGCGAGCCACCGGCTGGAAAGGGCATTGGATAGATGCTGCTTCCACCTTGCGCATGCAAGACGACGCAGTCATCATCCTTGACCCGGTAAACCTGCCTGTCATCCAAAATGCCCTGGCCAAGGGTGGCCGCAACTGGATTGGCGGCAATTGCACGGTCAGTTGCATGTTGATGGGCGTTGGCGCCCTGTACAAGGCCGGGCTGGTCGAGTGGATGACTGGCATGACCTACCAGGCGGCATCGGGCGGTGGCGCCCAGCACATGCGCGAACTGCTCACCCAGTTTGGCAGCATCCACGCCGAGGTACGTGCATTGCTGAACGACCCCAAGTCGGCGATCCTGGAGATCGACCGCGCGGTGTTGAACATGCAGAAGGCACTCACGCCCGGTGAGGTTGCCAATTTTGGGGTTCCGCTGGCTGGCAGCCTGATTCCGTGGATCGACAAGGACCTCGGAAACGGCGTCAGTCGCGAAGAATGGAAGGCGGGCGCTGAAACCAACAAGATTCTGGGCCAGGG
>JANNDB010000698.1:0-4319 GCA_031387285.1 Betaproteobacteria bacterium
TGGCCCACTTCAGGCGGGTGTTGCCTACATCGATGGCGAGCAGTGCCATGCCTGGTTTCCGTGCGGTGTGCAGGTTCAGTTTTGCCGCCACGGCAGACCGCGATGGCGCCAGCCGCCGCTGGTTCCGCGGTGCGCCTGCGCATCCGGGTTGCCTTCGAAGCCCTCCAGGATGTTGTAGGCCTCCACGCCGAGTTCGGTGGCCCGTTTGGCCGCCGCGATCGATCGGACACCGCTGCGGCACAACATCAGGGCCTTTTTGCCGGGTGGCACCGCGGTGCGCACAGCGTCATCGAACTGCGCGTTCATGGCCATTCCCGGCCACTGTTTCCAGGCCAGCGCGACGGCGCCCGGGATGAAACCAACCCATTCACGCTCCGCATCGGAACGCACGTCGACCAATACGCCTTCGCCGTTTTGCCACCAAGCGTACGCCAGGGCTGGTGGCACATCGCCGGCGTAGCCTTGTGCGGCGCGTGCCTGCTGGTCGTTGGCCTGATCAGCCGAGCCAGCCACGTGTTCGCCGGCGTCGTGGCGCACGCCGGAGCTGAGGTTGGCGGGAACGGCTTCATCGATGCGTTTGGGCTTGGGAAGATGCAGGTTGTTCATGATGTCCACGAATTGCGCCTCGGTCTTGCCGGCAAGGCGGCCATTTCCGTTCATTTCTTCACCGATGGTCGAGTGGGTGCGTCCCTGGTAGTCGTGCCCGGGCCATACGGTGGTTTCGGGCGGCAACGCAAACAGGGTTCCGGTGATGCTGCGATACAGCGCGCTTGCGCTGCCGGACTGGAAGTCGGTTCGGCCGCAGCCGTTGATCAGCAAGGTATCCCCGGTAAAAACATGCGCGCGCCAGAGGAAACTCATGCTGCCGGCGGTATGGCCGGGTGTGTGCAGCGCCAGCAGCTGCTCCCGACCAAAACGCAACAGGTCCCGGTCCGCCAGCTGCATGGCGGCGGTTGTGATGCCACAGCCGGCGGGCGCGGCAGTGCGGGCGCCGGCGTGTTCAGCGAGCAGCGCGGCACTCGTGATGTGGTCGGCGTGCGCATGGGTTTCCACTGTCCAAACCAGCTTCAGCCCATATTGCCGCAAGATGGCCAGGTCGCGCTCAACCTGTACGTCGACCGGGTCGATGATGACGGCGTCGCGTGTGGATTCATCAAACAGCACATAGGTATAGGTACTGGACGTCGCATCAAAAAGCTGAATCGGTCGCATGGCAGGACTCCCATCGAATTTTCGGGTCGGGTTATGCTGTGGCGTAGTTTAGGTCTTGAGGAGGCGGAAATGCATGACGCCATGGAGGCGATTCGGGGCGGCGTCCTGATCGGACTGGCCAGCTGGATCCTGCTTGCGGGAGCCGGCCGTGCCAGTGGTGCCAGCGCGATTGTCAGTGGGGTACTGACCACCCGGCGCCAGTCGTCAAGCTGGCGCTGGTGGTTCCTGTTCGGCCTGGGCGCTGGCGGGGCGTTTTTCTCGTGGGCGCTGCAAATTCCGCAGGTTCCCATGCGTTCGGTACTGATGCTGATCCCGGCGGGACTCCTGGTCGGTTTTGGTACCGTGCTGGGTTCGGGGTGTACCACGGGGCACGGTGTGAGTGGCCTCGGCCGACGCTCCCGCCGTTCGCTGGTCGCCGTCGTGGTGTTCACGGTTACGGCGATCACCACCGTCGAGATTGCCTCCCTGTTGCCGCCCGCCCAATGGTGGGAATCGGTTCTGATCGATGCCATGCAGTGGCTGACACGGCAGAATTGACATGAAAACCACGACCGCCGCCAAACTGGAAGACCCAACCCGCCCAAGCGCTGAGAAGGGCCCGGCTGAACTTGCAATCTCTTTTTTTGCCGGCCTGGTGCTTGCTGGCGGTCTGGTGCTTTCGGGAATGACGCAGCCTGAGAAAGTGATCGCTTTCCTGGACATCAAGGAAATGTTCGTCGGTGCCGCCTTTCCAGGGCAATGGAATTACACGCTGGGCCTGGCCCTGGCGGCCGCCCTGGCGGTCTCGCTGCTGGCGTTCAGCCTGACCCCTTTTGCCAGCCGCCACCCATGGTTTGCCCCCGATTTTGTCTGGCAGCGTCGCGCCGGGGTCGATGGCCGGCTGATCGCAGGAGCCATCCTGTTTGGCGTGGGGTGGGGCCTGAGCGGCTATTGCCCAGGGCCGGCGCTGGCCAACCTGTTTACCGGCCAGATCGACACGGTAGTCTTTGTGCTCGCGATGCTGCCGGGTATGTGGGTGGCGCGCAAAATTTAGGGGACTGGCGGGAGCTTCGGTGGGGTGCGGGGCTGCTTGCCGTGGCGCGGCAAACGCGCTACAGTTGACGTTTACGTAAACGTCAACTAAAGACCGGTGCCGTGGCACGCGGGTCGTCCAGGAGCATTGCATGACCGACCTGTCCGGCGATTTCAAGGCTTTGAGCCAGTACCGGCCGACCCACAAGGTACGCTTCGTGACGGCCGCCAGCCTGTTTGACGGGCACGACGCCGCGATCAACATCATGCGGCGCATCCTGCAGGGCATGGGCGCCGAGGTCATCCATCTGGGCCACAACCGCAGCGTCGACGAAGTGGTGACGGCCGCCCTGCAGGAAGACGTGCAGGGCATTGCCATCAGCTCCTACCAGGGCGGGCACGTCGAGTATTTCAAGTACATGGTCGATCTGCTGCGCACACGCGGCGGCTCCCACATCCAGGTGTTTGGCGGCGGCGGCGGGGTGATCGTCCCGCCGGAAATCCGCGAACTGCATGCCTATGGCGTGGGGCGCATCTTCAGCCCGGAGGACGGCCAGAAGATGGGGCTCGCCGGGATGATCGGCGAAATGATGATGCGCTGCGACAAGGATCTTGGGCAATTCGCCCCCACCAGCCTGGACGCCATCCAGGGCCACGGCGAAATGGCCTGGCGCGCCCTGGCCCAGCTGATCACGGCGCTGGAGAACAATCGCGCGGCTGCTACCGGGGACGGCGCGCTGGCCGGCCTGGTGCAGGCCATGCGCGCCCAGGCGGCCACGAGCGGTATCCCGGTGTTGGGCATTACCGGTACCGGCGGCGCGGGTAAGTCTTCACTCACCGACGAACTGATACGCCGGCTGCGGCTCGACCAGGGCGACCGCCTGCGTGTGGCGGTGATCAGTATCGACCCCTCGCGCCGCAAGAGTGGCGGCGCGCTATTGGGCGACCGCATCCGGATGAACGCGATCGGGCCGTGGGGTGCCGGCGGCCCCCAACGGGTCTTCATGCGCAGCCTTGCCACGCGCGACTTCGGCTCGGAGGTCAGTGCCGCATTGCCCGATGTGATCGCCGCTTGCAAGTGCGCCGGCTTCGATTTGATCGTGGTCGAGACCTCGGGCATAGGCCAGGGTGACGCCGCGATCGTGCCGCTGGAGGACGTGCCGATGTACGTGATGACGCCCGAGTTCGGCGCGGCTAGCCAGCTCGAAAAAATCGACATGCTGGACTTTGCGGAGTTCATCGCCATCAACAAGTTCGACCGCAAGGGCGCCGCCGATGCACTGCGTGACGTGGCCAAGCAGGTGCAACGCAACAAGGAGGCCTGGGGTACTCCGGCTGACCAGATGCCGGTCTTCGGCACCATGGCCGCGCGCTTCAATGACGATGGTGTGACCGCGCTGTACCAGGCCTTGTTGCCGCGCCTGCAGGCGCTCGGCCTGGCCGTGCAAGTAGGCCTGTTGCCGCGGGTGGCGGTGCGCCACAGCACAAACCAGTCGCCGATAGTGCCGGCGGCGCGCACGCGCTACCTGGCTGACATCAGCGATACCGTACGGGGTTACAAGGCGCGCGCCCGGGCACAGGCGGTGCTGGCGCGCGAGGTGCAGCAATTGCGCGGTGCGGCGCGCATGCTGGAAGCGGCCAACCCGGCCAAGTCGCGCGCGGTCGATGCGGTGACCGGTCTGGCGGTGGAGCGTGAGGAGCAGCTTGGTGCCGCGGAGCGCAAGCTGCTCGCCCAATGGCCACAGATGCAGGCGGCCTATGCGGGCGACGAATACGTTGTGAAGATCCGCGACAAGGAAATACGCACGGCGCTGGTCACGCGCTCGCTGAGCGGAACGCCCGTGCGCAAAGTGGCATTGCCCAAGTACCAGGACCATGGCGACGTCCTGCAGTGGCTGATGCTCGACAACGTGCCGGGCAGCTACCCCTACACCGCCGGTACCTTCGCCTTCAAGCGCGAGAACGAAGACCCGACCCGCATGTTTGCCGGCGAGGGCGACGCCTTTCGCACCAACACCCGATTCAAGCTCCTGAGTGAGGGCATGCCGGCCAAACGCCTGTCCACCGCCTTCGATTCGGTCACGCTGTACGGCAAC
>JANNDB010000888.1:0-4862 GCA_031387285.1 Betaproteobacteria bacterium
ATGCACTGGGGCGCGGAATACCTGGGCGGAAGCAGCAGCACAGGAACCCCGTCCACCGGCGTCAACGCACTCACGAATGCGGCGTATTGCCCCGCCTCCAGGCAGCCCGAGCTCAAACACAGCGCGGTCAAGGTACTGAAGGCCGACTTGCCCTGGTCGATGGTGGCCTTGGCCTGGCTGCCTGAAGACCGGGCGCTGGCTGCGCGCGAAAGCCTCAAGCGGCACATGCCGTCCTTCGCTTTCGCCACCTGCGTGCCCTTTGGACGCGAGCGCACGGGTGTGCTGTTCCGTGCCGCCGGCCACGAGGCGCCAGATGACGAGGCAATCGACGCGATCGAGATCGCACTCGGCCTGTCGGGCGCCACCACCCTGCGTTACGTGGACGCCCGAAAACGCCAACGTCGGGTGGTACAACTTGTCCCCCAGGGCGACGTGCGCGTTCTCCAGGCCATGTTGCTGGCCGGTGACACCCGTTCCGCCGCCTGGATGCAGGCCCTGCTGCAGGACGCTTTGCCGGCGCACGCTTATGGCCGCCGCCTGCTGCAGCCGGGTGCCATGGCGCCAGGGGAATTGCCGGCCCAGACGCACCAGGTATGCAGTTGCTTCAACGTAAGCGACCACGCCATCACCGGAACACTGCGCCGGTGCACGGGCGACGGGCCGTCGCGCCTGGCGCAACTGCAGCAGCACCTGCAGTGCGGAACCAACTGCGGCTCCTGCCTGCCCGAGCTGCGCCGCATGGTGCATGTCTCGATGTACGCCCCGGCCGTTGCTGCATAAGCTCATAGCGCAGCGTCATCTTCGATCTTGCACAATCGCGCCATGTCGATCGCCGGTTACATCAGGGAAATCGGGCGCGGCCGGGACGGCGCCCGCAGCCTCTCCCGTGCCCAGGCCAGCGACCTGTTCGGCCAGCTGCTGGACGGCAGCGTGACCGACCTGGAAGTCGGTGCCTTCTGCCTGGCCATGCGCATCAAAGGTGAGACGCCAGCCGAGATGGCGGGCTTTCTGGACGCCACGTACGAGCGGCTGCATCGTGTGCCGGCCGCCGCCGCGCCCCTCATCGTCATCCCCAGCTACAACGGTGCGCGCAAATTGCCGGTTTTGACACCCTTGTTGGCGCTGCTGGTAGCACGCGCCGGCCTGCCGGTATTGGTGCATGGCGTTGCCACCGAATCCACACGCGTATTTACATCCAGCGTGCTGCAGGCACTGGATATCCATGCCACTCCTGCGGTGCAAGCCATTGCGCCCGGCTCCGTGGCGTTCGCGCCCACCGCCGTGTTGTGCGCCGGACTGCAGCGCCTGCTCGACGTACGCCGCACGGTCGGGCTGCGCAACCCGGCGCACAGCCTGGTCAAGCTGATGAACCCGTGCGCAGGTGCCAGCCTCATCATCAGCAGCTACACCCACCCCGAATATGCGCTGTCGATGGCGGCAACCTTCGAACTGATGGGGTCCAACGCCATGCTGATGCGCGGGACCGAAGGCGAGCCGGTGGCCGACGCCAGGCGCACGCCAAAGATGCAGGCCTTTGTCGGTGGCCGCGGCCAGGTGCTGCAGGAGGCCCAGGCCGGCACGCTGGCTGAACTGCCGGACTTGCCGCGCACCACCGACGCCCTGGAGACCGCCGCCTACATCCGCAAGGCTTTGGCGGGCGCCACGCCGATACCGGCGCCGATAGCGCAACAGGTCGACCATATCCTGCGACTGGCACGACAACTATGAAACAGGGAAAAGTCACTCTGGTGGGCGCCGGTCCGGGGGACCCGGAGCTCCTGACCATCAAGGCCGCAAAAGCCATCGCCGCCGCCAGCCTGATCCTGGTCGACGATCTGGTTGGTGACGCGGTCATCGCGCTCGCCAGCGCCGGCGCGCGCATTGTCCATGTGGGCAAGCGCGGCGGCTGCAAGTCCACTCCGCAATCGTTCATCCTGAAAATGATGGTGAACGCCGCGCGCGCTGGCGAGACCGTAGTGCGGCTCAAGGGCGGCGACCCATTTGTTTTCGGGCGCGGCGGCGAGGAGCTCGAACACCTGCGGGCGCACGGCGTGGACGTCCACGTCGTCAATGGCATCACCGCAGGGCTCGCGGCGGCCACGTCCATCGGTGTACCGTTGACCCACCGCGAACGCGCTCAGGGTGTGGTCTTTGTCACCGGTCACACGCAGCCGGGCGGCACGGCTGTCGATTGGGGTGCGCTGGCGCAAACCGCCCATGACGCGCGCTTGACGCTGGTGATCTACATGGGGGTTCGCAATGCCGCGCTGCTGCAGGCGGAGCTGCTGCGCGGCCTGCCGGCGCAGACGCCGCTGGCGATCGTGCAAGACGCCACCTTGCCAACGCAGCGCCACATGCTAACCACACTGGGTGGCATGGCGGAGGCGATTGCCGATCACGCGATCCGTAGTCCGGCGATCATGGTGCTAGGGGACGTGAGTCAGGCGGCAAGCCTCGCTGGCGCCTGTGCGACAACCCCATCCCTGCACACTGGCCCGGTGCGCAGAACTGCGCGACGCTGACCGGTCGGGCGAAGGCCTCGCCACCTACACTGCGGCCCATGCAGGAGTTTGATGTCGTGGTGATTGGCGCCGGCGCCGCGGGGTTGTTCTGCGCGGGCGTGGCGGGGCAACGGGGCATGCGGGTGCTGCTGCTCGATCACCATCCCAAGGTGGCGGAAAAGATCCGCATTTCGGGCGGTGGCCGCTGCAACTTCACCAATCTGCACAGCTCGCCGGCGAACTTCCTGGGCGACAACCCGCACTTCTGCCGCTCGGCGTTGTCACGCTACACGCCAGCGCAATTTGTCGACTTGCTCCGTCGCCATGGCATAGGCTTTCACGAGAAACACCGTGGACAGTTGTTCTGCGACAAGTCGGCACAAGACGTCATCAACCTGCTGCTTGCCGAGTGCGCGCAAGGTTCGGTGACGCACTGGCAGCCGTGCGCGGTCAACGCCCTGCGCAGTGCCTCCGGCAGCAGTGGCTACGAGCTCGACACGGCGCGCGGCACTGTGCGGTGCCACAGCGTGGTGATCGCCACCGGCGGCTTGTCCATCCCCAAGATCGGTGCGACCGATTTCGGTTACCGCGTCGCGCGCCAGTTCGATCTGCCGGTAGTACCGCCGCGACCGGCGCTGGTGCCCCTGGTATTCGACCCGCAGCAATGGGCGCCCTACGGAGGTTTGTCCGGCATTTCGCTTCCCGTTGCGGTGGAGACGGGTGCCGGCAGGCAGCGGACCACATTTCAGGAAGACCTGCTGTTTACGCACCGTGGTGTGAGCGGCCCGGCGGCACTGCAGATCTCCAGCTATTGGCAGACCGACAAGCCGATACGCATCAACCTAACGCCGGACGGCGATCTGCTCACCCGGTTGCAGCAGGCCAAGGCCATTTCGCGCAAACTGCTGGTCAACGAGTTGTCGGCGCATGTTCCGGCTCGGCTCGCCGAGACATGGATCGGAGCCGCAGGCGCACTCCAGCCTCAATGGCAGCGCCCGATCTGCGACACGACCGACAAGGCACTGGCCGCCCTGTGTGCCCAATGGGAGAACTGGGCACTGACACCCAGCGGCACCGAGGGTTACGCCAAAGCCGAGGTGACAGCGGGCGGCGTAGACACGCGGGCACTGTCAAGCCAGACCATGGAATCGCGCCAGGGTGGCCTGTACTTCATCGGCGAGGTGGTGGACGTGACCGGCTGGTTGGGCGGCTACAACTTCCAGTGGGCATGGGCAAGCGGCTTTGCCTGCGCGCAGGCACTGGCCGCGCGGCATCAGGGCAATGCCCCAAACGCTCTATAATCCAAGGCTTTTCCGGCAAAACCCGCTGCCTTTTCACATTGCGGGGATGACAACCGTTTTGCGCCTGGGTGCCCGATCTCGCCTTGGCAAGATACCTGAATTCTTCCAGCCAATGACCACCATACGTGTAAAAGAAAACGAGCCGTTTGACGTTGCCCTGCGCCGCTTCAAGCGGACCATTGAAAAACTGGGTCTGCTGACCGACCTGCGGGCACGCGAGTTCTACGAAAAGCCCACAGCCGAGCGCAAGCGCAAGAAGGCGGCCGCTGTCAAACGCAACTACAAGCGCATCCGTTCGATGCAGCTGCCCAAGAAGCTGTATTGAGCGCCGCCCTGGCACCATGCCGGGCAGGAACTTGTAAAACCCGCGTCCGGTCACCTTGGCGCGGGTTTTTGATTTGAGAGGGCATTCCCGGGTCCACAGGGCTCATCACACTCCAGCACTGCAGGTGCACACATGACACTCAAAGAGCAGATCACCGAAGACATGAAGACCGCCATGCGGGCCAAGGACAGTGCGCGGCTTGCCACCATACGTCTGCTGCTGGCCGCCTGCAAGCAAAGAGAGGTGGATGAGCGCATTGCGCTCGACGACGCGGCGGTCATGGCCATCATCGAAAAGTCCGTGAAACAGCGCAAGGACTCCATCGCAGCGTTCGCCACAGCGCAGCGCCAGGACCTGGTCGACAAGGAAGCCGCGGAACTGGCCGTTCTGGAGGCCTATCTGCCCAAGCGCATGAGCCAGCAGGAACTGCAAGCTGCAGTAGCGGCCGTTGTGCAAGAAATTGGCGCCGGGTTGGGGCGCAAACCGGCGCAGTCGGAGATGGGCAAAGTCATGGCCTTGGCCAAGTCCAGGCTGGCCGGACAGGCCGACATGGCACAGGTGTCGGCTGCCATCAAGACGGCGCTGCAAGGCTGACCCTGCGCTGCGCCGTGGCCCTCGCGCCAGCCCTCCCTACTGCTGCACGCGCGCGGACACTGTGACCTGATCGGCCAGGGCCCGGCCCGGATTGGCGTTGTCCAGGAATTCGAGCCGGAACGTGTACTCGCCCGGCGGCGG
>JANNDB010000891.1:0-1881 GCA_031387285.1 Betaproteobacteria bacterium
ACGCCGGGCCGCTCCCAAGTTTTCTTGCACCCCCTCGGGGGGCCTGGCGAAGCCAGGGCTGGGGGCGCTCATGATGAACAACTGATCTCGATTCCGGCCGCCCAGTCTGGCGGAAAACCGGCATGTCCGGCAAACGGCGCATGTTCCGCGCAGGGCTCGGCGAGCAGCCTGCGCAACAGGGCAACTTCGGCGAAGTCGCCCTGGCGGGCTTGTCGGATGGCCTGTTCCCCGAGATGGTTGCGCAGCACGTATTTCGGGTTCGTCGCCAGCATGCGGGTGCCGGGGTCGGGGTTTGCAAGACTTTGCAATCGCTGCTGGTAGCGCTGCATCCAGTTGTCAAAAGCGGAGCGGTCGATGAACAGGTCGCGTACGGGCTCCGATGCGTTGCCGGCTACCGCGTGGCTGAGCCGGCGCCAGAAAATCGTGTAATCCACGCGTTCGGCGGCAAGCAACTGCAATACGTCTTCAATCAGCGACTTGTCGCCATCCTGCGTTTCAGACAAGCCGAGTTTGGCCGACATGCGCTCCTGCAAGGCGTGTGGAAACACCGTCTTGTAACTTTCCAGCGCCGCCAGCGCGAGCTCCTGTTCGCCAATCAAAGGCAACAGCGCCTGTCCCAGGCAGAACAGGTTCCAGTAGGCGATATTGGGTTGCCGGCTGAAGGAGTAGCGCCCCTGTGTATCCGAATGGTTGCAGATGTGTGCCGGGTTGAAGCCGTCGAGGAACTGGAACGGGCCGTAGTCAATGGTCAGCCCCAGTACGCTCATGTTGTCGGTATTCATCACGCCGTGGCAGAAACCCACGGCCTGCCACTGCGCCAGCAGCTGGGCGGTGCGCTCGCTCACCGCCTCCAGCAAGGCGGCATGGACGTTGCCGGAAAAGCGCTCGGTCAGCCGGCAGGCGGGGTAGAAATGGTCGATCACGTAGTCGGCGAGCTGGCGCAGCAGTTCGGTCTGGCCGCTGTAGGAAAAGTGCTCGAAATGCCCGAAACGCAGGAAGCTGGGCGCGACCCGCGTCACCACCGCCGCCGTTTCAACTTCTTCGCGGCGCACCGGGTTGGGGGAGCCGGTAACGGCCAGGGCACGCGTGGTCGCAATGCCCAGGCCAAACATGGCTTCCGAACAGAGAAATTCGCGGATCGAGCTGCGCAGCACGGCGCGGCCGTCGCCCATGCGGGAATAGGGGGTCATTCCGGCGCCCTTGAGCTGGATCTCGCGGGTCGAACCATCGGGAATCTGCAGTTCACCGAGCAGGATGGCGCGACCGTCGCCGAGTTGTCCGGCCCATTGGCCGAACTGATGGCCGCTATAGACACTGGCCAGCGGTTCACTGCCCTGCGCAACGGCATTGCCGCTCAGCACCTCCAGCGCCTGCGCGCCAGCCATCCAGGTCTCCAGACCCAGCTCATGTGCCAAAGCCGGATTGGTATCGACCCAATAGGGCGCGGACAGGGCGGTGGGCTGCAAGCGCGTGTAAAAAGCCGGCCCCAGACTGGCAAAACCCTGCCGCCACGGAAGGTGGTGCGGTTCGATGTTGGCCGGTTGAGCGGCGCCATGACTGGCATCGGAAGGCGCGGAATTGACGGGCATATCCATGGAGCGGATTGTCCCGCACTTGACCTGGCCCGCGGCTTTGAGGGCAATTACGGGGGTCAGCGGCGCTCCCCTTGGGCAATACTCGGAGCTCGCGTGGCGTGGCGAGCCGCCCGCCCGCAAGTACCTTAGCGATTTCAGGAGAACTTCCCATGCTTGGCTTGATGCAACACCAGCCCCTGCTCATTTCGTCATTGATCGATTTTGCGGAGCGCCACCACCCGGAGGGCGAGATCGTGTCTCGACGCGTGGAAGGCGATATTCACCGCTGTACCTACAAGGACATCGC
>JANNDB010000777.1:0-1926 GCA_031387285.1 Betaproteobacteria bacterium
AGCCTGGCCCGGCCCGGCGGCAACATCACAGGCATGGCGACGACGTCGGATGCCATCCCGGCCAAGCGGCTTCAACTCCTGAAGGAGTGTGTTCCAGGGCTGAACCGTGTGGGTATGCTCGTGGAGCAAGCAGGCCAGTCATCTCCGTCGAATACCAATGTACTGCACGATGCCGCGGCCCGCGTCTTGAAGCTGGAACTATCGCGTTATGAGGTGCGCAGTTCCGCCGATTTTGAGTTGGCGCTGCAAAAGGCCAGGGCCGAACGCGTAGAAGCCATTCATGTGGCCGGCTCACCCCTGCTAGGCGCGCAACATGCGCGGGGCCTCGCGGAGTTGCTGATCAAGTACAAATACCCTTCGGTGGCTTTTGCCGGCTCCATGGCCAACGCCGACATGCTGATGGGTTACGGCTCCATTCTGGCCGAGATCTACAACGCAGCCGCCCTGTACATTGACAAGATCTTCCGAGGCGCCAGCCGGGCGGAGTTGCCGGTGGGTGAGCCGACGCGATACGAATTGGTCGTCAACCTCAAGACGGCCAAACTGATCGGCGTGACGATTCCGCAGGATGTGCTGCTACGGGCGGACCGCGCGATCGCATGAGGCGGTGCACCATCTTCTTCGGCGCATGCATGTACGCGAAAGCCACGCCGGAGGCGCTTGAATGAGCCCCAACGGCTCCGTCGGCCTGGCCGCAAGCCTTGACTCACCGGCCTGGGCGCAGCCAGGCCCTGATCTCACGCGCCCGTTGCCACGCTGCCGAGACATGCACCCGCGCCAACAGCCCGTCCTTCCAGGCCTTCCAGCGTGGATACCAGTACGCGAACCAGGCAAGTTGCATGAGCGCGGGTTGCGTCAACTGGAACAGGCGCGCCAGTACGGCCGTGCCCAGCAGCTTGGCGGCAACCAGCAGCATCAGCGCCGTCTTGAACTTGCCATGCGCCAACAGGAACAGCGCCGCCAGCTTGACAGGAAAAAGCGCCAGCATGGGCGCCAAGAAGAGGGCCAGCGCGGCCCAGGCTGACAAAGCGCCAATCCAGCGCTCGAGCCGGGCCCACAGTGGCAGCCTGGCCAGACGCGCCGCCAGCGCAGCCAGCGGCGCCCAGCCCCACTCTTCGAACAGCAGCAACAGGACGACTGGCGCCAGCAACACACGGCGCAACAGGCGTTGGAACATGGGGCGATGGTAACGGCGCCCGTCTGCCTGTGCGAATCCCGCTACTATTTGCGCAACACCAGCAACCGCCGCACCCATGCAAGACAAAACCAGACCCCTGCGTTCCGACATCGCCTGGAGCACCGCCGACGCCATTGGCGTGCACGGATACGACCTGTGCAACGACCTGATGGGCGAAGTCAACTTTGGTGACATGGCGTTTCTTTCGGTCACTGGCCGTCTGCCCAATGCCAACGAGTCGCGGCTCTTCAACGCCATCCTGGTGACCCTGGTGGAGCACGGCATCGTGCCCTCCACGCTGGCTGCCCGCATGACGTATACCGGTGCACCGGAGGCCATGCAGGCCGCCGTCGCTGCCGGGTTGCTAGGCCTTGGGAGCGTGTTCGTCGGCTCCACGGAAGGTGCGGCAAGGATGCTCTCTGCCGCGCTGCCGGCCGGCACAGCCGATCAGGATCTGTCGGCACTGGCCCAGGATATCGTGCGCACGCACCGGGAGCAAAAGCGTTTTGTTCCGGGCCTGGGGCACCCCATTCACAAGCCGGTGGACCCACGCACACTGCGGCTGTTTGCGATTGCAGGGCAAACTGGTTTCCACGGCCGGTTTGTGGCGCTGATGCAGCAGGTATCGGAGGCCGCCAGCGCCGCTTACGGCAAGCCCTTGCCGATCAACGCGACCGGTGCCATCGGCGCCTTGTGTTGCGAGCTCGGCCTGACCTGGAAGGTGGCCAACGGCCTGGGCGTGATGGCCG
>JANNDB010000830.1:0-1591 GCA_031387285.1 Betaproteobacteria bacterium
CGCGACGAGCGCGCGCGCCCATTCCACGCTCTCGGCAATGCCGGGCGCGCGGTGAAAGGTGCCGCTTGCCGTAGCGCTGCGCAGGCGGCCTACAAAATCTGCAACCTGGCGCGACAGGGCGTCGGCGGCACCGGGCACCCGCGCCTGCACGATGGCCAGTTCGCGCTCGCGCTCCGGGTAGTCCAGCCAATGGTAGAGGCAGCGCCGCTTTACCGCGTCGTTGAGGTCGCGGGTACGGTTGCTGGTCAGGATGGTGACCGGCGCAAACGCCGCGCGCACCGTTCCGAGTTCGGGGATGCTCACCTGGTATTCACCGAGGTACTCCAGCAGGAATGCCTCGAACGGTTCGTCGGCCCGGTCCACCTCGTCGATCAGCAGCACGGCACCGGGGTCCGGTGCCTCCAGTGCCTGCAGCAGCGGACGACGGATCAGGTAACGCTCCTGGTAGACCTCGCGCTCCACGTCGACCGCAGCGCTGCCGGCTTTACCCGCGCCCTCGCGCTGCAGCTCGGCGGCGCGCATGTGCAGCAGCTGGGCGGCGTAATTCCACTCATAAAGCGCCTCGCGCTGCTCCAGGCCGTCATAACACTGCAGGCGCACCAGCGGCCGGCCCAGCGCAACTCCCAGCGCCTTGGCCAGTTCGGTCTTGCCCACCCCCGGCTCGCCTTCGAGCAACAGGGGCCGTTGCAGTTTGAGTGCCAGGTAGACCGCCGTGGCGAGGCGGCGATCGGCGAAGTAACCGGCGCCTTCGAGCGCCGTGGTGATGGACTCTATGCTGGTCAACCGAGCGCCTTCGTCACCGCCCGTTGTGTCTGCACGCTCACCAGGTTGGCGCGGTAGGCCGCCGAGGCATGGATGTCGCTATTGAGGTCGGCGGAGGCTATCGTGACGCCGGCAGCCGCTTGCGCCGTGAAGCTCTTGCCCAGCGCCGCCTCCAGGCCGGCATGGCGGAATACGCCGTTGCCCGCGCCGGTCACGGCCACCCGCACGCCACTGGCAAACTGCGCGACGAACACGCCCACCAGCGCAAAGCGCGAGGCGGGTTGCTTGAACTTCATGTAGGCGGCGCGCTGGGGGATGGGAAAGCTGATGGCCGTGATGACCTCGTTGTCCTTGAGCGCGGTGGTGAACATGCCGGTGAAGAAATCGTCAGCCGCGATCTTGCGCTGCGAGGTGATGACGGTGGCCCCCAGCGCCAGCACCGCGCTCGGGTAACACGCAGCCGGGTCGTTGTTGGCCACTGACCCGCCCAGCGTGCCCATGGCGCGCACCTGCTTGTCGCCGATGTGGGCGGCGAGGTCGGCCAGCGCGGGAATCGCGGACAACACAACGGCGCTGTCGGCAACGGCGGCGTGCCGCGCCATCGCGCCTATCACCAGGTTGTCGCCTTCGCGGCGGATTCCCGCGAGTTCGGCGATGCCAGCCAGATCCGCCAGGGTCGGTGGGTTGGCGAGGCGCAGCTTCATCGACGCCAGCAGGGTCTGGCCGCCGGCCAGCGGCTTGGCGCCGGCAGCGGCCAGGCGGGATGCATCGGCCAGCGTGGCGGGACGCTCATAGGTGAAGGCATACATGTTCGGTTTTCCTTGGCTTG
>JANNDB010000864.1:0-1676 GCA_031387285.1 Betaproteobacteria bacterium
ATGCCACAGTCGCATCCGCCAACCGGTTCAGCCGTGCCGCGGAAGGTTAATCAACAGCTGAAACCGGCTAATGTTTCCCGAAGGGAAACGGAGTTACGCGCACCATGAGTCAGAACATACTTTCCGGCACCACGCCGGCATCGGTTTACCACGCCTACCAGTCCAACACCTACCTGTTCGGTGGCAACGCCCCCTACGTGGAGGAGATGTACGAGAACTACCTGGCCAACCCGGGAAGCGTGCCGGATTCCTGGCGTGACTACTTCGATGCGCTGCAGCATGTGCCGGCGGGAGACGGCAGCCATTCGAAGGATGTACCGCATCTGCCGGTCATCAATGCCTTTGCCGAACGCGCCAAGCTTGGCGGCACCAAGGTGGTGGTGGCCAGCACAGACGCGGAGATGGGGCGCAAACGCACCGCCGTCCAGCAGTTGATTGCGGCATATCGCAACGTCGGCGCGCGCTGGGCCGATCTGGACCCGCTCAAACGCAGCGAGCGCGACAAGATTCCGGAGCTCGAAAGCGCTTTTTACGGTTTCAGCGACGCCGACCAGGAGGCCGTGTTCGATACCAGCAACACTTTCTTCGGCAAGGACCGCATGAGTTTGCGTGACCTGCTCAATGCACTGCGGGAAACCTATTGCGGCACCATCGGCGCCGAATACATGTACATCACCGACCAGACGCAAAAGCGCTGGTGGCAGCAAAAACTCGAGCCGATCCGCTCCAAGCCAAACTTCAATGCCGACAAGAAGCGCCACATTCTGGATCGACTGACCGCAGCCGAAGGCCTGGAGCGTTTCCTGCATGTGCGTTATGTCGGACAAAAGCGCTTCTCGCTTGAGGGCGGCGAAAGCTTCATCGCCGCCATGGACGAACTGATCCAGCGTGGCGGGGTGGTCGGGTTGCAGGAGATCGTGATTGGCATGGCGCACCGCGGCCGCCTCAATGTGCTGGTGAACTCCCTGGGCAAGCTGCCAGCCGGCCTGTTTGCCGAGTTTGACCATACGGCGCCGGAGGACCTGCCCAGCGGCGACGTGAAATACCACCAGGGGTTCAGCTCGGATGTGTCGACGCCCGGTGGGCCGGTACACCTCACGTTGGCTTTCAACCCGTCGCACCTGGAGATCGTCAATCCGGTCGTCGAGGGCTCGGTGCGCTCGCGCATGGATCGCCGCGCCGACCCCAAGGGCCTGCAGGTGCTGCCGGTGCTGGTGCATGGCGATGCGGCGTTTGCCGGGCAGGGCGTGGTCATGGAAACCCTGGCCCTGGCCGAGACACGCGGTTATTCGACCGGCGGAACGGTGCACCTGGTCATCAACAACCAGATCGGCTTCACCACCAGTGATCCGCGCGACAGCCGCTCCACGCTGTATTGCTCCGATGTGGTGAAGATGATCGAGGCACCGGTGCTGCACGTGAATGGCGACGACCCGGAGGCGGTGGTGCTGGCAACGCAGATTGCGCTGGACTACCGCATGGAGTTCCAGAAGGACGTGGTGGTTGACATCATCTGCTTTCGCAAGCTCGGACACAACGAACAGGACACGCCGGCGCTGACGCAGCCGCTGATGTACAAGAAGATCGCCCAGCATCCCGGCACCCGGCGCCTGTATGCCGACAAACTGGCGGCACAGGGTTTTGGCGCCGGGCTCGGCGATGAGATGGTCAAGGCC
>JANNDB010000868.1:0-2449 GCA_031387285.1 Betaproteobacteria bacterium
CGAAAAGGCGATTGGCGCGTCATCGCGCATCGAGCAGTACATCCGCCAGATTTCGCAGCAGCTGGTCTACGCCGCCCTGCCGCAGATTGACGCCAGCGACGTCGAATTGCGCCGCATCGAGTTCCTCAAGCTGTTGCGCCAGGCGCCGGAGGTGACCGATATCACCCAACTCGATGTCACCGGTAAGGAGCAGATTTCCGTGTCCCGCCTGGGCATGGATGTGGTTGCGTCGGTCAAGGACCGTTCGCAGGAGCCGGCCTTCCTGAACGCGAAGCGCGGCCAACCCTGGTTCGGGCCGGTCTATTTCCGCAAGGAGACCGAGCCCTACATGACCGTGGCGATCCGCTCCGGCAGCGACAAGGGGCCGGTGACGGTCGCCGAGGTGAACCTGAAATTCATCTGGGACGTGGTGTCACGCATCAAGATCGGCGACAAGGGCAAGGCCTATGTGGTCGACGGAAAGGGCCTGCTAGTGGCCGACCCGGACATTGGCCTGGTGCTGCGCAAGACGAATATGGCCGGCCTCGCGCATGTCAAGGCGGCGGCGGACCTGCACAGCAACGACGCCCCGGCACTGGAGTCGCACGATCTGAGCGGCAGGGCTGTGCTGACCTCGGCCGCGCCGATCGAGCCGCTGGACTGGAAGGTTTTTGTGGAGCAGCCGGTGGCCGAGGTGTATGCCAAGCTCAATGCGTCCATCGTGCGCGCCGGGCTGCTGCTGCTGGCTGGACTGGTGATCTCGGCGCTGGCAGCGTCGGCATTGGCGCGCAGCATGGTGCGGCCGATCCGCACGCTCGACGAGGGCGCGCGGCGTATCGGCGCCGGCGACCTGGACCAGCAGATCGTGATCAGGTCGGGCGACGAGCTGGAAGGCCTGGCGGACCAGTTCAATCGCATGAGCGCGCAGCTGCGCGAGTCGTATTCCGGACTGGAGCGCAAGGTGGAGGCGCGTACGGCGGAGGTTACCGAGGCCCTGCAATACCAGGTCGCCATAAGCGATGTGCTGCGTGTGATCAGCGAGTCGCAGACCGACGTGACCCCGGTGTTCGAGGCCATCCTGGCAAGCGCCAGCCGATTGTTCGACAGCCCGATTTGTGCTGTGTTCCGCTTTGATGGGCAGCTGGTGCACATGGCAGCGACACGCAACTGGCCCGAGGCGGCACTGGTCGCGGCGCAGGATCTGTATCCGGCGCCGCCCAACCCGGGTGTACTCAGCGGACGCATCATCCTCTCGGGCGAGATCGCCGTTTTGGAGGACATGCAGGCTGACAGTGCCTACCCCAGGGGCCTGGCGGCCACCGCCAACTGGCGTCGCATGGTGGGCGCACCCATGATCAAGGACGGCCACGCGGTCGGAGCCATCATCATGGCCTGGCCCGATCCAGGCACGACGCCGCAACGCCAGCAGGACCTGCTCAAGACCTTCGCCGACCAGGCCGTGATCGCCATTGAAAACGTGCGCCTGATCAACGAGACCCGTGAGGCGCTGGAGCAACAAACCGCGACGGCGGAGATCCTGCAGGTCATCAGCCGCTCGGTGGCCGACACGCAGCCGGTGTTCGATGCCATCGTATCGAGTTGCCAGCGCCTTTTCGGTGGGCTGGCGGTGAATCTGTTGTTGCCCGATGGCGGGCGGCTCTGCCGGGTAGCGCGCGCAGCGCGCGAGAGCACCGGTGGTGAGCAGGGGCCGCAGGATTTCCCGCTCGACTTGCGTAGCGTTTCGGGCACCTGTGTGCTGCAGGCCCGCGTCATGGCTGTGGCGGACGCCGAATCGGTCGCACAGGACTACCCTCTGACGCCGGATCTGGCGCGCCAAATCGGCTGGCGTTCGGCCTTGTTCGTGCCGCTGGTGCGCGAGGGCGAAGGGGTGGGCTGCATCGGCATCCTGCGCTCCGAGGCGGGTGGATTCGACGACAAGGAAGTGGCGCTGGCGCAGACCTTTGCCGACCAGGCGGTGATCGCGATCCAGAACGCACGCCTGTTCCGGGAGATCCAGGACAAGAGCCGCCAACTGGAGATCGCCAACCAGCACAAGAGCGAGTTCCTGGCTAACATGTCGCACGAGCTGCGCACGCCGCTCAACGCCATCATCGGCTTCTCCGAGGTGCTGCTCGAACGCATGTTCGGTGAGCTCAACGAAAAGCAGGACGACTACCTGAAGGACATCTTCACCTCGGGCAAGCACCTGCTCTCGCTCATCAACGACATCCTGGACCTGTCCAAGATCGAGGCCGGCCGCATGGAGCTCGACCTGGGCGACTTCGACGCCGCCACCGCGCTGGCCAACGCGATGACGCTGATCCGCGAACGCGCGCAGACGCACGGCATCGGCCTGACGCTGCAAGCGGACGAGGCGATCGGCGAGATCCGCGCCGACGAGCGCAAGTTCAAGCAGATCCTGCTCAACCTGCTCTCCAATGCGGTCAAGTTCACACCCGATGGCGGCAAG
>JANNDB010000874.1:0-7918 GCA_031387285.1 Betaproteobacteria bacterium
GTTGCAGGCACTGAGCACCACCCAGTCGGCGTTGAGCTTCAGGGTCAGCACGTCTTCCAGCGTGAGCAGCGGTGCAAACGGGTTCTTGTCCTCGGTGCCGGTGGCGGCCATGGCCAGGGCTGGCTGGGTCAGGTTGGGCAGGTCACCGGGAATCAGCCCATGAGTAGCAAAGACCAGCACCCGCTTCTTGAGCAACTGCCCAGTCTTGCTACTGTTCAGAACCGATTCGCGGGTGGCGCGCTCGCCAAAGTAGGCGTCGTTGGCGGCGTTTGCGCCCAGGCTGGCGGCGATGGCCTCGATCTCCAGCCGGGTTTCCGGCAAGGCCGCGATGTCGCTATAGCTGATGGCGGCCTGGGGCGCCTCGGTGATGTCGCGCGGGCTGGCCGCACGGGTCAATGCCAATGCCCGGGTGGCTGCCGCGGTCTGTTGCGGTCTTGCCTTGTCGAACAGCGGGTCACCCCACGCTGCGAAGGATTCATTGGCCGCTTTGGCCTTGGCCAGGGTGTTGAGCGACATCCAGGCGCTGGCGCTGGCCACGTGGCTGATCGCGGCTTGCTTGATCAGCCAAGGCGCCTGGGCCGGATCGCTGTCAGTCCAGGGCGCGGTCAGCAGCACGCCTATCGGCACTTGGCCCAGAACGCCACCGGGCGCCACGACGATGCTTCTGGCCCCTTGCAGGCTTGCCGCGACCGGCTTGAACAATTTTTCGTACAGCTCGTGGCTGGCCTCGGCGTCAAACCGGGGGGCCTTGCCTGATGCGCCTGCAATGTCCAGTGTCTTGCGCAGCCGCTGCACCAGGGCGCGCAAACTCGCGTCGTCCAGCGCGGCGCGGTGGAAGGCGCTGCCACCTTTTCCAACGGCCCACACGTAGACGAATTGCTGCGTGGGCAATAGCGACACGAATACTTCGCCGTCGCCCAGCCGCTGTGCAACCTCCTCGGGGCCGGGAGGCTGCGGGTTCACGAGGCGATCGTAGTCCGGGAACTTCCTGGCGATCTCGACCTTGAGCGAACCGCGGATGCGTTCCAGTTCGCCAATGCGCTGGCGCATCTGGGCCACGACACCGTCCACCCTTTGTTCTTGCGCCCGCCCGGACTGCTCCGCAATGAACGTGTACAGGCCGCGCAACTCATTGGAGGCGTCCTGCTCACGGCGCACTACCTCGGCCAGCTCAGTCGTACTGGCCGCGCGGCGTGCGGCGGCTTGCGACAGGGAGCGCTGCACGGTGGACCCTCGCAGATAGTCGGCTACCCGAAACGTGGTGGCAACGGTCGGCTGAGCGACCGAATGGGTAGTCGAGAGTTCGAGGTATTTTTCCAGAATCATGCGCCGGTACAGTTGGCGCAGACCCTGATCGAGGTAGTCCTCACCCAGGCTGGACGGTGCAGTGATGGAGACCACCGAACGGGTCAGCTCCTTCAACGCTTCGGCCTGAGCGCCAGCGTCTGCGCGCGCCGCGAGCGCCAAACCGTAGAGGCCACGCACAATACCGGTGGCCAAGTGTTCTGGGCCGAAGTTTTGTTCGTGGTAACGCAAACCGCCCAGCAGCTGGGCCAAAACGGTTTGCGGATGCCGGTTCATGATCGCAGTCAATGCGCGTGGTTCCACCGCGGCGGCCAAGTCCTGAGCGGCCGGATTTCCGGCCACGTCGTGGTCCAGAGCATCCAGAACTTGTTGGGCATCGCTCCATCTGGCCTGGCCCAACAGGCTCCCGAGCAACTCAATCTTCAGGCCAATGGCCATCATGGACGCTGGGGATTGTTTGTTTACCCCCGTTCGACGCAGGCCCTCGGTCGCAATAGTCTCAGCGCCGGCGTAGTCATGTTGCGCTGTTCGCGCCTTCGCGCCGATCCGATAGAACATTTGGATCCCCATGGCGCCGACGCCATAACTCTGGCGAAGGCCCATGGCGCGTCGCGCGGTCGCCTCGGCGTCGAACAGCTGTGACGTGCCGATTTGCGCATCGGCCAGAAAAAGGACGCTGTACACATGCGAGGCGCCGGCATATGGACTTGATTCGGCTGGCAGGCTCGCGGTCGCGATTTGCTGCCGACCAAGTTCATCCGCAAGGCGACATTGCTCCAACGCTTGTACATGCTGCGACAGCGCATTCGAAACCGCGCACTGCGCCGAAAAAAAAGTAAGTCTGGCCAAATTGGCCCAATAAGCTTGTACTGCCCCTCGGTTTTCACCATTGAAGTTGCCGGCGATGATTTTCTCTGCCGCACCAAGCAGCTCGCGGGCCCGCTTCACATGGTCGGCATTCAAATTACCGCTATCCACGTAGAAACTGGCGAGAATGCTATTGATTTGGACCTTGTCCATTGGGCGACCCGGTTCTCGGACCAGGGACTCACCCAGCTCCAAGCCCTCAGCGCGCTTATCCATGCGGACCAGCACGTGGAACAGATTCCACCGCGCGGCACCATTCAAGGGTACTTCCTTGATCCAGCGGCGCGAGATGCGTTCGTTGGCATTGAAATCACCAAGGCGCCATGCCGCCCTGACTTGAATCTGATAAAACTCCGACAATTGCTGAAACGTCATGCCGGTCGCCGGCTCCCGCGCAACGATCTCCCGCAGTTGCTCCACATTGGCCACTCGCGCCTGCGCGCGGAAGGAGTCCAGATCCTGGGCGTGGCCTAGGCCAGTGCAAAGCACGACAAGCACCGCTGCTCTGCGAATTGCGCGAAACAAGTTCATCTGCTTTCCTGATCTGGAAACATGGAGCCGTGGCGAGGCGACGCGATTGTCGGTCAATCAGCCAAACCTGGGAACTCTTGATTTCGCCATCACCATTGAGCTGGTCAAGCCGAGAAGTAAAGGCCACCGCCGACCCGGTCAATGTCGGGTATTGAACAGGCAGTTCGGATACTTTTAGACCCGTTTTCAGTCTGAAGCGGCCCTCCGCGGCGCCAACCATGACGAAGGCAGACAATAGACCATCAACGTACAGCTTGCCCAGCGATCAGCCCGCTTCCCTCGCCTCAGCCAGCAAAGCATGAATACCCGCTGGCACAACACCCCGCGCCAGCATTCGCTTGAACACTTCGTACACGTCCGTCTTCGATCCCGCCTTGCGCAGTGTGTCTTCGTCATTGAACCAGACGTAGACGATCACCTTCGTCGGGTTCGAGGCAAAACGGAAAAACAGTCGATGCCGGTCCGGCATTCCAGCTTTGACGCGACGCCAGTTGGAGTTGTCGGCGCCAAGCGTCTTGCCCAGCCGGAAGTCAGCGGAATCGGGGTTGGCGGGTACCAGCGCAGTCACGGCTCGGTAGACCGAGGCGAGGAGCTTGGTCTTGGGGTGCGTCTTGTAGGTGGCAGGGGCTTTGCGGGCAAGCTCGGTGACAGTTGCCTCGAGTTCGTCGAGCGCCGCCTTGAACAGACGGAAGTAGTAAAGGCGCCACGCGTTAGCGATCATGGCCCAGATCAATCGATCTTGACACCCTTGACCAGCTTGCCGATGCGGCGCAATTGCGTGGCGTCGGCTTCCACGATATGTTGCGGGTTGTCGGTCATCTGTTTCTCAAGAAACCGGAGAAAGCTCGTCACCACAGGGTCCGCTTCGGTCTCCTTGGGTTTGCGACGAGCGGGGGCCTTGGCCGACATCAGGACTTCGCCATCGGCCACAACCGTCAACTGCACCTTGCCGTTGAACTCCGGATGCGCCTTGAAAAAACCCGACGGCAGTCGCATGCCCTGCGAATTCCCTACCGGGATGATCGTGCCTTCATACTGCTCTGGAAGTTTGGTCTCGCTCATGGCATTCTCCGCAAATGTATCCACGTCTGTGATTACATTATTGTATGTCTTTCAGGGATGTCAATTGTCGAGCAGTCAGGCCTGCAGCACAGGGAAGTCTCGGCGCGCTTGCGCGCTGCCACGGCAGGCGGCATTGTGAGCGCGTAGCGTCACGCTTGGTCTCGCCCAGCCACGTTGCCCCAAAGCCCGCCCTACTTCGCCGCCGCGCCCAACAACGCGCGGACCTGTTCCATCACCGGCCGCGCCTCCAGGTTGCCCTTGGCTTCCTGATCGCTCACCCATTTCGCCTGCGCCTGCGGGTAGCGGGTGGTGGTGTTCCAGGCGTCCAGATCCTTGCTGTCCAGCAGGCGGACCTTGACGCCTTCCTTGCGCAGGTCGGCCACCATTGCGTCGAAGCTGCTGTCCATCAGGGCGCCCAGGCTCTTGTAGGCGGTGTCGGCAGCGCGCCGGATGGCTTGTCTGTCTTCCTCGGCCAGCTTGTCCCAGGTGTCCTTGTTCATTGCCAGCACATAGACGTGCCCGAGCCAGAGGTCCTTGGACAGCAGCACGTTGGGCGCGGTCTTGTGCACGTTGAGCATGTAGCCGCTGTCCACGTTGACCATGAGGCCGTTGAGCGTGCGCGCCTGCATGGCCTTGAAAACGCCCTCGCCCCAGGGCATGGTGACTGGCGTGGCCCCTGCGTTGCGCAGAAAGTCGTAGTGCCAGAAACTGGCGGAGCGCCATGTTTTTCCCTGGAGGTCGTTCAATGTGTTCAACGGATCGCTGCTGAAAAAGGCCACCGGGTAGCCGGTGGCGAAAAACAGCTCGACCACGTTCTTCCTGCGCAACTCGGCCGCCAGGGCGGGTACTTCGGCATACACCTTGCGAAAAAATGCCACCTGCTTGTCCCCGGTCGGCCCGATGGGGAAACTCTTGAATATCTGCTGTAGTGGCAGGTCATTGGCCGTGTATTCGGGCACAACGATGCCCATGTCCGCCACGCGGCCTTCGCCCACTGCGCGCAGGGCGTCATAACTGGCGGCGAGTTTGCCGTCCCAGTGGTCCTGCACCCTCAGTCGGCCTGCGGACTCTTTCTCGATTGCCGGGAACAACACATCCTTGATGAACTGCGTGCGCATGCCGCCCAACGGTTCGTGGTCGGAATAACGCAGGATTTTTTGTGCCGATGCGGTGGCAGGGATCAGGCAGGCGGCGGTCAGCAGCACCAGGAGCTTGCGCCTCAGGCCGATGAATGGCTTGGGGGTCAATTGCATGAGGTTTTATCAACGTGCCTTGCTCAAATTCCAGAGATCTTTTTCACTGCGGGCGAACTGCGGAAATGCGCTGTCGTGGGCGGCTGCCAGGCCAAAAATCGCCATCAATACATCGGCCGGAAAGCCGGCCCGGTGCCCGTCGCGGCCGCCCTGCTGCAGCTCGTCGATGAGCCGATTGAACCCGGCATCGCCCCACAGGAATTCCAGCTTTTCAGCGATACGCGGGAACGCTGCCTGGATGACTTTGAAGTCCCCGTTGTCTCTGATCATTTCGTGTGCCTCCGTGCCGTGGACTGGTGAGCCATTGTGCTCCCGCCTGTCTCCAGGTGTGGGAAAAGGGCTGGTGCTGGCGCGCCGCCTGCGCGACCAACCGCGCTCAGCCCCGCACCTGGCGCAGCACCGCCTCAGCGGCGCGCAGCACGGGCAGGTCGACCATGCGGCCGTCCAGGCTGAAGGTGGCGCCGGCGCGTTCGAGCGATTGTTCGACGACGCGGCGCGCCCAGTCGATCTCGGCCGCGCTGGGTGTGAAGGCCGCGTGCACGCTCGCGATCTGCCCCGGGTGGATGCACAGCTTGCCACCGAAGCCGAACGCGCGCGCGCGCTCCGCGTCCGCTTGAAGGCGCTCGGTGTTCGTCGTGTCGGTGGTCACGCCATCCAGCGGCGCGGCCAGCCCCGCGCGGCGCGATGCGGCGACGATCTGGAAACGGGCAAACGCCAGTTCAAGCTCCGCCGGCTCGCAGCGCATGCCCAGATCGAGCTGAAAGTCAAGGTGACCAAAAGCCAGGCGCAGCACCTGCGGCACCCGGGCCAGTTGGTCTACTGCGTCCAGCCCGGCAAGGGACTCGACCAGCGCCACCAGCGCCGCCTGCGGCCCGAGCCGCGCGGCTACTGCGGCCAGGCCCCCCGCAGACTCGGCCTTGGCCACCATGACGCCACCGAGGCCCTGCGCGCAGGGCGCCACCAGTGCTGCCAGGTCGGCCTCGTGCCAGGGTGTTCCGGCGGCATTGATACGCACCAGCACCCGCGCGAGATCCGCTGGCGCCAGCGCGGCGCAGTACGCGACCAGCGTGGCGCGGGCCGCATCCTTCTGGTCGGCAGGCACCGCATCCTCCAGATCGAGCACCACGCCGTCGGCGCCACAGGCCAGCGCCTTCGCAAAACGCTCGGGCCGTGTCGCCGGAACGAACAGCAGGCTGCGCGCCGCCGCGATGGGGCCGGAGTCCGGGCTGGAAGCGTTGCTCATATCAAACAACCCCTTGGGCGCGCAGCGCCGCGATCTGCGCGTCGTCGCGCCCGAGGCTGCGCAGGATGGCGGCGGTATGTTCGCCGAGTGCAGGCACCGGGTCCATCCGCGCTTCGAAGGCATCGCTGCCCGCGGGTGGCAGCAGTGCGCGCAATTCACCCGCTGGCGAGCCGATGGTGCGAAAGCGGCCGCGCGCCTGCAGCTGCGGGTGCGCCCACAAGTCACCGATAGTGTTGACACTGGCGTTGGCGATGGACGCCGCATCGAGCCGCGCCAGCACCTCGGGCGCGGAAAGGCGGGAGAAGGCTTGGACGATCAGCGCGTGCAGGGCCTCGCGCTGCGCGGTGCGCTCCGCATTGGTGGCAAAACGCGGATCACCCGCAAGGGCCGGCTGGTGCAGCACCTGTTCGCAGAACAGGCCCCACTCGCGTTCGTTCTGCAGGCCGAGCATCACCACCTTGCCGTCCCCGGTGGGGAAAGGCCCGTACGGATAGATGGTGGCATGCGAGGCGCCGTGCCGCCCGGGAGGCTCCTGGCCGTCGTAGGCGTAATACATGGGGAAACCCATCCATTCGGCCAGCGCCTCGAGCATGGACACCTCGAGATGCGAACCAACGCCCGTGCGCCCGCGCTGCAGCAGCGCCGACAGGATGCCGCTGTAGGCATACATACCCGCTGCGATATCGGCGATCGAGATGCCGGCCTTGCTCGGCGTGCCCGGCGTACCGGTGACGGAGAGGAAAGCCGCCTCGCTCTGGATCAGCAGGTCGTAGGCCTTGCGCTCGCGCATGGGGCCGTTGTCGCCGTAGCCTGAAATGTCGCAGACGATGAGGCGCGGATGCCTTTCATGTAGTGTGGCGTAGGACAGGCCCATGCGCGCGGCGGCGCCGGGAGCGAGGTTTTGCACCAGCACATCGGCACCGGTCAGCAACTCGGCCAGCACCTGCTGCGCCGACGGCTGCTTGAGGTCCAGCGTCAGGCTTTCCTTCGATCGGTTGGTCCAGACGAAGTGCGAGGCCAGGCCGCGTGTACGATGGTCGTAGGCTCGAGCGAAGTCACCCCCCTCCGGCCGCTCGACCTTGATGACGCGCGCCCCCAGATCGGCCAGCTGCCGTGTGCAGTAGGGCGCCGCAATCGCGTGTTCCAGCGTGACGACGGTGATGCCGTCCAGCGGGCGGGGGCGCGGCGCCGGTTTTGGCATGATCAGTACGAGCGCGGCAGCCCGAGCACATGCTCGGCGATGTAGCTCAGCACCATGTTGGTGGAAACCGGCGCCACCTGGTAGAGCCGCGTTTCGCGGAACTTGCGCTCCACGTCATATTCGTGCGCGAAACCGAAGCCGCCGTGGAACTGCAGGCAGGCATTGGCCGCCTCCCAGCTCGCCTTGGCGGCCAGGTACTTGGCCATGTTGGCCTCGGCGCCACAGGGCTTGTGCGCATCGAACAGCGCGCAGGCGCGAAAGCGCATCAGGTTGGCGGCTTCGACCTCGATATAACTCTCCGCAATCGGAAACTGCACGCCCTGGTTCTGGCCGATCGGGCGGCCGAACACCACGCGCTCCTTGGCGTAACGCGCCACCCGGTCGATGAACCAGTAACCGTCGCCAATACATTCGGCGGCAATCAGCGTGCGCTCGGCGTTCAGGCCGTCCAGGATG
>JANNDB010000912.1:0-4168 GCA_031387285.1 Betaproteobacteria bacterium
CCGGGCTGCACGATCTGCCCTGGCTCGACCTGGCGGCTCAGCACCTGGGCGTCAGTCGGCGCCACGAGGCGCGTCTGGGCCAGGCGCGCCCGTGCCGCTTCGCTGGCCGCCGCTGCCAGCCGCGATTGGGCCAGCGCCTGCTGGAGTTCACTGCCCGCCTCGGCCACCGCCTGGGTCGCCGCCTCCGCCCCGGCCAGTTGCGCCTGGGCCACATCGCGTGCGCGGCGCGCCTCGTCCAGCCGCGAGGGACTCAGAAAGCCCTGCGCGACCAGTTGCCCGACGCGCCCGAATTCCGCCTCTGCGGCGACAAGCGATGCCTGCGCCTGGGTCTGCGTGGCCCGGGCGGCCAGACGCCCCGTCGCACGCAGCCCGGCCAGGCGCGCGGCAGCCTGTTGCTGCGATGCCAGGGCCTGCGCCAGCGCGGCATCCTCCTGTGCCGATTCCAGCTGCAGCAAGATCTGGTCCGCGCGCACACTGGCGCCCTCGACAGCCAACACCTGTGCCACGCGGCCCGTGACGGTGCTGCCGATCTCAACGCGCGACAGCGTGGACACGCGTGCCGAGAACTGCAGCGTACGCACCAACTCGGCATACGCCACCTTCACCACTTGCACACGCTGCGCGCGCTGCTGCCACCAGACAGCAGCGCCGACCAGCAACAATGCGACCAGCCCGGCGATCCAGTACAGGCGGGACCGGCGGGGCGCGGCTTCGGGCATGGTCCGCCTCAACTGCCGAACAGGTCGGTGTTGTGCTTGGGCGGTGTCACGCCCAGATGCCGGTAGGCAGCCAGCGTCGCGATGCGGCCACGCGGCGTACGCTGCAGGAAGCCCTGCTGGATCAGGTAGGGCTCGATCACATCCTCGATGGTTTCCCGTTCCTCGCCGATGCTGGCGGCGACGTTGTCCAGCCCGACCGGGCCACCATCAAAGCGGTGCACGACGGCCTCCAGCAGCTTGCGGTCCATCACGTCGAAACCCTGCGGGTCGACGTCCAGCATGGCCAGCGCCCGGTTTGCGATATCCAGCGTGATGTGGCCGGCGCCCTTGACTTCGGCATAGTCGCGCACGCGGCGCAGCAGGCGGTTCGCAATGCGCGGTGTGCCGCGAGAGCGGCGCGCAATCTCGAAGCCGCCATCGGTATCCATCGGCACGTTGAGCAACCCGGCGCTGCGCCGCACGATGCGCCCGAGTTCCTCCGGCGTGTAGAACTCGAGCCGGGCCACGATGCCAAAGCGGTCGCGCAGCGGGTTGGTCAGCATGCCGGCGCGGGTGGTGGCGCCGACCAGGGTGAAGGGTTGCAGATCGAGCTTGATGGAGCGCGCCGCCGGACCTTCACCGATCATGATGTCGATCTTGTAGTCTTCCAGTGCCGGATAGAGGATTTCCTCGACGACCGGCGACAGACGGTGAATCTCGTCGATGAACAGGACGTCGTTCTTTTCCAGGTTGGTCAGCAGTGCCGCCAGGTCCTTGGGTTTTTCCAGCACCGGGCCGCTGGTCTGGCGCAGGTTGACGCCCAGCTCATGCGCGATGATGTGCGACAGCGTCGTCTTGCCCAGGCCGGGCGGGCCGAACAGCAATACATGGTCGAGCGCCTCGTCCCTTTTGCGCGCGGCACCGATAAAGATCTCCAGCTGTTCGCGGATCTTCACCTGGCCGACGTACTCGTCCAGCAGTTTGGGGCGCAAGGCGCGCTCCACCGCCTCTTCGTTCGGCGATGCCGGAGCGCCCGACAGCACCCGCGGTGTACTTGGCGGCAGGAATTCGTCGGTCTGTATGGTCACGGCCGTGTCGCCAGAAGGCTGCGAAAGAAGTGGAGCCTGACTATAGCCCGCGCCATGCGTACGGCTCAAGAAATGCCACCATCTTGCCGATAGGGAGTTGAGGCGGCGCAAGGCGTGTTCAGTTCGCCGGCCCCGCCTTTGCCCGACACCTACCACCCAAGCTGCGCAACATGCCCATTCAACCCGTGCTTTTAAGGGCCGTAGTCGCCGCATTGCTCATGTCCGGCGTCCTGGCAATCGGCGGCCCTGCCCATGCCCAGGACCATGGCGCAGCGGCCCCGGCCAAGAAGACGACCCCAACGCCCAAGGAGATCGGCGCCCTGGTCAAGGAGGCGGTCGAGAGTGGCGCTGGCAGCGACAAACGGCTGACGCTTTCGGTTGGTACCAAGGAAAAAAACCTGATCGCGATGCCAGCCGGCATGACCAAACCGGCCGCTGCTGCGCGCGCCGCCCCACCTGGCCAGGCGGCCACCCACGCGCCAACGGTCGCAGCGCCCATGGCCGTCGCATCTGGGGCGATCCCCAACCCGGCCGCCAGCCGCCAGTACATCCGCGCCAAGGCGGCAGCGCTGGCAGGGCACGACGGCGCCAGTGACGCCACCGCACACGCCGGCGGCGAAGTGCATTGGAGTTATGAAGGCGACAACGGCCCCCAGGCGTGGGGCAAGCTGAAGCCGGAATTCAACGTGTGTGCCATCGGCAAGCGCCAGTCCCCCATCAATATTGAGGAATCGGCAACCCTGCGCGGTCCGGCAGAACCCATCCAGTTCGACTACACGCCCAGCAGCGCCAGTGTCGTGAACAACGGCCACACCATCCAGGTGGACACGGTTGGCAACAACGCGATCACCGTGCGCGGCTCCACCTACCAGTTGCTGCAGTTTCACTTTCATCATCCGAGCGAGGAGCGGGTGAACTACCGCAGTTTCGCGATGGTGGCGCACCTGGTGCATCGCAACAACGAAGGGCAACTGGCCGTGGTGGCCGTACTGCTGGAGCCGGGTGCGGCGAATCCAATGATCAACAAGGTCTGGACCTACATGCCGCTGGACGCTGGCGACCGTGTGCGCATGCCCTCCGGTATCGTCGAGATGAACGAATTGCTGCCCAAGGACCAGCGCTATTACCAGTTCATCGGCTCGCTGACCACGCCACCTTGCACGGAGGGCGTGTTGTGGATGGTGCTCAAGCAGCCCGTCACCGTCAGTCGCGAGCAGTTGCGGCTGTTCGGTCAGCTTTTCCCCAATAACGCGCGTCCACCGCAAGCGACGAACGGGCGCGCAATCCGCGACGCGCAATAGGTGTTGCACGAACGATCTGCCCGCCCGAGCCTCAGGCGCGCGACAGGGCCTTGAGTGCCAGCTTGATGCCTTCGCTGACACCGACCCCAGCCGGCAACGCCTTCTGCGCCGCGCCAGCTTCCCTGTCGCTGTAGCCCAGAGCCACCAGCGCCTGCAGGATATCGGCTTCGTCGCTGTTGGCGGCACCAGCCGGCATGCCGATGTCGGGGCCCAGCTTGCCTTTGAGCTCCAGCAGCAAACGCTCTGCCGTCTTCTTGCCGATACCCGGCACCTTGATGAGGCGTCCGGCCTGCTGCAAGGTGACGGCCTGGGCCAGATCGGCAACGCCCATTCCAGACAATACCGCGAGCGCCGTACGCGGCCCCACGCCAGAAATCCTGATGAGCTGGCGAAACGCCTCGCGCTCGGCCGCCGTCTCGAAACCGTACAGCGTGTGGGCGTCTTCGCGTACCACCAAATGCGTCAGCAGCGACACTTTGGCGCCGCGCTCGGGAAGGTTGTAAAAGGTGCTCATGGGTACCTGCACCTCGTAGCCCACGCCGCCGCATTCAACCAGCACCTGTGGCGGATTCTTGTCTCCCAATATGCCGCTGAGCTTGCCAATCATCGCGCCTGCCGTCCTTGCCTATCATGGGGGTCCACGCCGGACCCCTTGATGGAATTATCAGCTTGATCCTTCGCCACCTCTTCTCGCCGCACAACAACACCCGCCTGACCAACCTGTGCGGCCCGACGGACGAACACCTGCGCACCATTGAACAGGCACTGCAGGTGTCGATTGCACACCGGCACGAGCAGTTCAAGGTCGAAGGCAGCAAGGAGCGCGCGAAGCGCGGCATGGAAATGCTGCAGGCGCTCTACGAAATGGCCGCGCGCCCGATAGAGCCGGCCACGGTGCAACTCATGCTCGCTGGCGACGCCGACCTCGACACATCGAACGCGCCCGGCCTGATGACACGGCGCGCCGACCTGCGTCCGCGCACCATCAACCAGGCCACCTACCTGGACAACATCACCAGCCACGACATCACTTTTGGCATCGGCCCGGCCGGTACCGGGAAGACCTACCTGGCCGTGGCCT
>JANNDB010000900.1:0-5473 GCA_031387285.1 Betaproteobacteria bacterium
GGCAGGCAATCGCCTGCCTCGCGCGCCATGGGCCCGGTTCCCAGGTGCTGGCGCAGCATCGCCTCAAGCCGGTGACAGTTGGCGTGGCACGCTCATGAGGCCCAGCCCCGATCCATCACCCATTGCGTGCAGGCGCTGCACACGGCGAGAACCGCGTAGGTGGCCATCTTGCCGTCCTGCCCGAAGAACCAAAGTCCGAGTACAAGCACCAGCACACCCATCGCGAAATGCATGGCCGCCGCAGGCCAAAAACCGGTCGGCGAGGCCTTGTGCCGGGAGAAGCGCCGCACCGGCCCGGCCATGCACAATGCCAGGGCCATAGCCGGCAGAACGAAGTTGATCAGGTGGTTAAAGCCGTCGATTGGACCCATGGCAGCGCAAATTTTATAATCCCACCCAAGCTTACTATGGCAGTCTGGGCCCTCGGGATCAACCACAACACCGCACCGCTCGACTTGCGCGGCCGGTTTTCCTTTGCCGGCGAACAGGTTGGCGCCGCCTTGGACGGACTTCGCAATCGACTGGCCCGCCGGCCTGAAGCGGCCCTGATCTCTACGTGTAATCGCACCGAGGTGTATTGCGCATCCGACATGGCCGAACCCGAGTCGACGCTGGACTGGATGGCGGAGTGCGGAGGCGTGCCTGTATCCCAACTGCGCTCGCATTCCTACGCACTGCAGGACATGTCGGCCGCACGGCACGCGTTTCGCGTCGCCAGCGGGCTCGATTCCATGGTCTTGGGTGAGCCGCAGATACTCGGCCAGTTCAAGGAGGCGGTGCGTTCGGCGCAGGAGGCGGGTGCGCTCGGCACCACGCTGAGCCAGTTGTTCCAGCGCTCGTTTGCGGTCGCCAAGGAAGTGCGCTCGTCCACCGCAATCGGGACCCAGTCAATCAGCATGGCAGCTGCCAGCGTACGACTGGCCGGGCAGCTCTTTGAAAACCTCAACGACGTGCGGATATTGTTCGTAGGCGCCGGCGAAATGATCGAGCTGTGTGCGACCCATTTCGCCGCAAAACAGCCCAAGGCCATCACTGTCGCAAACCGCACCTTGGAGCGCGCCGAAAAACTGGCCTCCAGACATGGCGGTTCCGTCATGCATCTGGCCGAACTGCCGGAGCGTATGCATGAATTTGACGCCGTGATCAGCTGCACGGCCAGCACCCTGCCCATAATTGGCTTGGGCGCCGTAGAACGGGCGCTCAAGCGGCGGCGGCACCGACCGATGTTCATGGTCGACCTCGCCGTCCCGCGCGATATAGAGCCCGAAGCCGGCGCCCTGCAGGATGTCTACCTCTATACCGTGGACGACCTCGCCGGCGTTGTACAAACCGGACAGGCCAACCGGCAGGCTGCCGTGGCCCAGGCCGAAGTGATCATCGATGCGGGCGTGCAGAGCTTCATGCAGTGGATAGACCAACGCGGATCGGTGCCATTGATCCAGCAACTCAACGCGCAGGCCGACGAGTGGCGCGCTGCCGAGATCCAGCGCGCGCAGCGGCTGTTGGCCAAGGGCGAGAACATCGACGCTGTACTGGACGCACTATCCAGGGGACTGACGCAGAAGCTGCTGCACGGAGCGCTGGCCGAGTTGCGCTCGGGCGACATGGACACCCGCGCCAACGCCAGCACGGCAGTCCAGCATTTTTTCCTGCGCAACGAGCGGTAGCGCCGCTCGCGACGCCGACACACTTCGGCACCACTGCGCGCAACGGACCCCGGCCGGACCGCACGCCCGCCCTACCAGGCCCTCGAAACAGACAATCCCGACAAGCGCAACATGAAAGCATTCTTCAGGCGGCAACTGGACCGTTACAGCAATCGGCTCGGCGAGCTGGAGTTCCTGCTGTCGCGCGAGGACATCATGCGCGACATGGAGCAGTTTCTGGCGTTATCGCGCGAACATTCGGACGTCGCCGCCGTAGCGTCGCGCTGGGCGCGTTACCGCCAATGTGAATCTGACCGCGCGGCTGCGCAGGAGTTGCTCCAGGAGGCTGGCTCCGATGTGGACATGACGGCCATGGCCAATGAGGAGATCGCGGCAACCTCCGATGAACTGACGCAACTGGAAGTCGAGTTGCAACGCATGCTGCTGCCCAAGGACCCAGACGACCGCCGCAACGCATTCCTGGAAATCCGTGCCGGAACCGGCGGCGACGAGTCGGCGCTGTTTGCTGGTGACCTGGTGCGCATGTACACCCGTTATTGCGAGCGTCGCAGCTGGAAGGCGGAGGTCATCAGCGAATCGGCAAGCGAGATCGGCGGATTCAAGGAGATCGTGTTGCGCATCGTGGGCGAGCACGCCTACGGCGACCTCAAGTTCGAGTCCGGCGGCCACCGTGTGCAACGTGTGCCAGCCACGGAAACCCAGGGGCGAATCCACACTAGCGCCTGTACCGTGGCCGTGCTGGCAGAGCCCGACGAATCGGTCGCCGTGCAGATCAATCCTGCTGACCTGCGCATCGATACCTATCGGGCCAGCGGCGCCGGTGGCCAGCACATCAACAAGACGGATTCTGCGGTGCGCATTACCCACCTGCCAACGGGCATCGTCGCCGAGTGCCAGGATGACCGCAGCCAGCACCGCAACAAGGCACGCGCCATGCAGGTGCTGTCGGCGCGCATCCAGGAAAAGGACCGGTCGGAGCGCGCAGCGCGGGACGCGGCAGAGCGCAAATCCCTGATTGGCACGGGTGACCGCAGTGACCGCATCCGGACCTATAACTTCCCGCAGGGCCGCCTGACAGACCATCGTATCAACCTTACGCTTTACAAGTTGTTGACGATCATGGAGGGGGAGCTTGACGACGTGGTGCAGGGCCTGCAGAGCGCGCAAGCCGCCGAGCAACTCGCCGCGCTGGAAGTCGGTGCGGCCTGAAGCCGGCTGTGCGGGACGCCCGGCCATGATGACCGCCAACCATGCGATGCGCGCCGCGCAGGATGCCGGGCTGGAACGCCTCGACGCGCAGCTCCTGCTGCTGCATGCCATGGGGTTGCCACCCGCCCAGGCAAGTGGACATCGGTCGTGGCTGCTGGCACATGGCGAGGAAGCACTGGCGCCCGGCGTCCTGCACCAGTTCTGGCAACTGCAGTCCCGTCGCCTGGACGGTGAGCCACTGGCGTACATCACCGGGTGCAAGGAGTTTTTTGGGCTCACCCTGCAAATCGACGCGCGTGTGTTGGTGCCGCGCGCGGATACCGAGACCTTGGTTAGCTGGGCACTCGAAGCACTGACCGAGGCGCAGGCGGACAATAGCACCGGCCTCTTGAAGGCGCTTGACCTGGGAACCGGAAGCGGAGCGATTGCGCTGGCGCTCAAGCACAACCGACCGCAGGTACAGGTGTTCGCCAGTGACCTCTGTCGGGATGCACTCGCATTGGCCGCAAGCAATGCACGGGCACTGGGCCTGGAGGTCGAACTGGTCCACGGGCGCTGGCTGGATGCGGCGCAGGGGCTGTACCACTGCATCGTGTCCAACCCGCCGTACATAGCAGCTGGAGACGCGCACTTGCCATCCCTGCACCACGAGCCGGCGTCCGCGCTGGTGGCCGGGCCGGATGGGCTACAGGACCTGCGTCAGATCATTGCGGCCGCCCCCTCCCACCTCTATCCGGGCGGATGGCTCCTGCTTGAGCACGGGCATGACCAATCCGCAGCGGTCATGGACCTGCTGGCGCACGCCGGGTTTGGCAACCGGCAATCGCGCCGTGATTTGGCTGACCATCTGCGCTGCAGTGGAGGTCAATTGATGGCGCCCGCTGACGGCGCCGGCCAATGGTGAAATAATTGCGGCATGCAACCACAGGAGAACTTCCATGAGCGACACCCAACAACGTATTGATGAACTGGTCAAATCCAGTGAGGTGCTGCTGTTCATGAAGGGAAGCGCCAGCTTCCCCCAATGCGGCTTCTCCGGCCGGGCGATCCAGATACTCAAGGCCTGCGGTGTGGATCCCAAGGCGGTCCGGACCGTGAACGTGCTGGAGGATGCCGAAATCCGCGCGGGCATCAAGGACTACAGCAACTGGCCAACGATCCCGCAACTCTACGTGAAGGGCGAGTTCATCGGCGGCTCGGACATCATGATGGAGATGTATGAGAACGGCGAATTGCAACAGGTTCTGGCCAAGCCGGCCTGATGCACAGGGTGCCGCCCTGCACCCGCTTAGGCCGGAACGAATTCCCACTGCCGGGCGGCTGCCAGGACAGCCTGCGGGTAAGGTGCCTTACCGCGTGAGCCGTTGTAACGGCCGAGCGCCATGAACAGGTCGCCGTTCTCCCGATCAAGATAGTGGCGCAGGATGACGCAGCCAAAGCGCAGGTTGGTCTGCATGTGAAACAACCTGGAGGCGTCGCCGTCACCAATCACCCGCGTCCAGAAGGGCATCACCTGCATGTAGCCCCGCGCTCCGACACTCGAAATGGCGTATCGCCGAAAAGCACTTTCAACCTGAATCAGGCCCAGAATCAGTGTCGTGTCCAGTCTGGCGCGCTTGCTTTCGTACCAGACGGTCTGCAAAAATTCCTTGCGTGTTTCGATTTCCGGCTTGCGCTGACGCAAGCGCGGGCTCATCGCGCCCAGCCAGCGCAGGTAGTGCATGCGCGCCGCTGTGTCCGCGAATTCCGGCTCCAGCGGCGCCTGATTGGCAATGGCAGCGCTGAGCGCCGTGCGCACAGAATCCACCAACGGTTCTTCCAGTTGCCCGCCGGCATGCGCGGTCGCGAATGGTAAACCGGCCGCCAACGGCCACAGGGCCAGCATGCGTCTGCGCCGGTTCAATGGCGCGCGCTGGGGGTCCTTGGACGATGGCGTGAGGATCATTTCCCCTGTCGAGCTGCCACAAATTGCGTCGCATCGCCAACCGCAACGCGGGTAGCGGCAGCGTCACGACGATGCTGGTACTCGACCACACCGTCTTTCAGACTGCGCTCACCAATCGTGATGCGATGCGGGACCCCGATCAGTTCCCAATCGGCAAACATCGCGCCGGGTCGTTCGCCCCTGTCGTCGAGGATCACATCTACCCCGGCGGCGACAAACGCCGCATACAGTTGCGCGGCCGCCTGTTTGACGGCCTCGCTGCGATCAGCACCAATAGGACAGAGCACCAGCTCAAACGGTGCGATGGCGTCCGGCCAGATGATGCCGCGTTCGTCATGATTCTGCTCTATGGCCGCTGCCGGCAATCGGGTGATGCCGATGCCATAACAGCCCATTTCCATGAACTGCGGCTTGCCGTGGGTATCCAGGAACGTCGCATTCATGGCCCTGCTGTACTTGGTGCCGAGGTAGAAGACGTGCCCGATCTCGATGCCGCGCTCGATTGCCAGCACACCTTTGCCGTCTGGCGAGAGGTCGCCAGCGACCACATCGCGGATATCAGCCACGTGATCGGGCTCCGGCACGTCGCGGCCCCAGTTGACGCCCGTGATGTGGTAATCCACCTCGTTCGCGCCGCATACCCAGTCGCTCA
>JANNDB010000909.1:0-2328 GCA_031387285.1 Betaproteobacteria bacterium
TCCGCCATGCCATAGTAAACGTCGAAGCGGCCCGGCAAACCGAGGTCGTCCCGCCGGTCAATCGCGGTTGGAAAAACGACGTTCGGCACGATGCCCTCGCGCTCTTTGGGCAGCTCCGGCGACAGGATCGGCTCGGGCGAGCGATAGCGGATTTGATGAGGATGCTTCTCATCCAGCACGAGCAGTCCTGCGGAGTAACGCAACTCGCCCGCCGCATCCGGCGCGTTAAATGCCTCGCACACACCATGATAGAGGAACAGCCATCCATGCGGAGTCAGCATGGGCGGAGTGCCGCCGCCGATTTTCAACTGCTCCCAGGCCGCGGCCGGACACGCCAGCCGCCGGTGCGAATCGAAGTGGCAAAGGTGATGATGTTTGTCGCAGACCTCATTGACCAACGAGTGATAGGAAATCCAGATGCTCTCCCGCAGAATATCCACCACACGCGGAACCCGGCAGTGAAGTGTTTCGTCCGGCCCGGTGCCGGGGAAGAGCGGACGATGGATGAGCGCCATCGCGGGCTGCCCGTCGGGATCGGGGACGGCGACGGGAAAGAGCAATGCGTCTTTGTTGGCGACCTCGTTGAAGTCCACGCCCTCATAAGGCATGAAGCTGGCCAGCCCCAATCGATCCCAGTGAAACAAATCTTCCGACATCGCCAACGCGATGCGTGGTCCCCGCGATGAAAGCGCCGTGTAAGTCATCACATACCGATCCAGCGGCTCGATGAAGGTGATGCGCGGATCTTCGCAGCCGCCACCATCGGGCCGAAGTTCGAAATCCGCCTCCGGCTCCAGCGCGATGCCCAGCCGTTCGACGCCCACCGGGTCGCCAGCGTCGTTGAATCGCACGCGCGCAATGCCTATTCGCGAGTAGTTGCCCCGCGCCACCAACCGGGGAAAGAGATAGAGCTGCCCGTCGCGACCGCGCGCCGATGCTGGATTCAGCACGCCTTCTGCCTCCAGCGGATTGCCCGGCTCCGGCTCCATGACGACCCCGAGGCGCTGCAATCGCCAGGGGTGACTCGCGTCTCCGTGCTCAGTGATTGGTTTCATGCCACGGGGAGCTACGGTTTGATCGCGACCTTCAGAACTCCATCCGACCTGTCGCCGAAGAGTTGGTAGGCTTGGGGGATTTCCACCAACGAAAACCGATGGGTGATGAGCGGAGTGGGATCAAACCGCCCTGATTGCACGAGATTCAAGAGCCGCCGCATCCGCTCTTTCCCACCGGGACAAAGCGTTGTGACGATGCGATGGTCGCCAAGCCCTGCCGCAAAGGCGTCATAAGGCATTTGCAGTTTGCCCGAATAAACTCCAAGGCTGGACAGCGTGCCGCCGGGCCGCAGACTGCGCAGCGCGCTCTCAAAGGTTTGCTGCGTGCCAAGCGCTTCAATTGCCACGTCCGCCCCGCCGCCTGTCAAACGCTTGACCTCTGCCACTACATCCACTGCGCGGTAGTCGAGGACCACATCGGCACCCATGCGACGCGCCATCGCCAGCCGCGTTTCGTCCCCATCAACTCCAATGATCAGGGAGGCCCCCATCAGCTTGGCGCCGGCAGTGGCGCACAAGCCAATCGGTCCCTGTGCGAACACTATTACGGCATCGCCGATTTGCACCGGTGCCGCCTCCGCACCGGAGATTCCCGTCGAAGCGATGTCGGCCAGCAAGATCGCTTGTTCGTCAGTCACCTCATCAGGAATCACCGTCAGATTGGCTTGAGCGGACGGTACAAGTAGATATTCCGCCTGCGCGCCGTTGATGGTATTGCCAAAGCGCCATCCGCCCAGGGCTTCATAGCCGTCGCCGTGACCGCATTGCGAGAGGTGCCCGGAGAGACACGCCCGGCACTGGCCGCAAGGGGTGATCGCACCGACCAGCACGCGGTCGCCGATGTTGTAGCCCGTGACGCCCGGCCCAAGCTCTTCGATAATGCCCACTGGTTCATGACCGATGACCAAGCCCGGCTTAACCGGATACTCCCCGCGCACGATGTGGAGGTCGGTGCCACAGATCGTGGTTAAGGTCACGCGGATCACTGCCTCCCCGATTCCGGCATGGGGACGGTTTACTTCTTCGACGCGAATGTCGTTGGTTCCGTGAAACACGGTCGCTTTCATTGTTTTCATATTTCAGTTCGTTTAGGTGACTTGCGGCTCTGGTAGGCTTTCGGGAGCCAGTTTTGATTGCACCCGCTTCCATTTCCATTCCTCGACGGCGCAGAACAGGCAGGGAACGATGAACATGGTGACGATGCTCACCGACATGCCGCCGAGCGAGGGCAGGGCGATGGGTTTCATAATATCGGCACCGCGACCGGTGGCCC
>JANNDB010000917.1:0-9090 GCA_031387285.1 Betaproteobacteria bacterium
TGCAGCGGTTCCCATGAATCGTTTCATTGAGACTGATGTATGAATAGTGCGCAGACTGGCGGTAAGGACGCCTTTGTCGAAAGCTCTGGAATAGCTGGAGTCACCACTATCGACTGCAATGCCGCGCAAGCGACGCGCGTAGTTCGCACGTGTGGCCCATCGAGTGCGCACGGCGTCAGAATCAAGCAACTCATCAAACCCATCTGCATCCGGAAGATCACCAATTGCATCCCATACGGAAACTGAACCGCCTGCGGAACTGGGGTATGTCGCGGGCCCGACATCGCGGCGGGCAGCCAGTAAAAACAAGCGACGGCGATCCTGTGGAACGCCGTAGTCTGCTGCGTTGAGAACACGGTATGGGAGTAGCACCCGGTATCCAGCGGTCTCCAGGGCAACTATCAACTCATCCAAAAATCGGACATGCTTCCCAAGGGTAAGGCCACGCACATTTTCAAAAACACAATATTTGGGCGATAACTCCCGCACCAGTCTTACGTAATGGCTGACCAACTCATTTCGCGGATCGTCCAGCGCTCTCTTGCCGATCATCGAAAAGCCCTGGCAAGGAGCGCCACCCACCACCACATCGAGATCACAACCCTCCAGCTTGGCCCTACGGCGAATCTCATCACCCGTCAAATCCACAACACTTGCGCAGATAGTTGTGGCATATGGGAAATTGAACTCATGCACCGCGCAATGAATGGGGTCAATTTCAACTGCCGCCGCTACATCGAACCCTGCTTGCTCGAATCCAAGGGAAAGGCCACCAGCCCCCGAAAACAGGTCAACCACCTTGGGCCGGTAGCCTTTTGGACCGTGCGAACTGCACGTTTCTTGAAACTTTTTTTCCATACCGGATACTGTACACAAATACATATATTTGCGCTACTCGTTTCAGAAGCACTCCTCAGGGCTGCTCGCATGTAAAGCGGCCGTAGGGGGCCCCTGCGCCAGCCCCGAGCGCACTGCGTTCCCATAAACAGAAATCGCTGCTAGCCGACTACTCAGTGAACGCAAAGCAACGGCCTCGCGGCAGGGGCTGCCCGGTGCGGGCGACCTCTGGGGCGCCGAGGAGCACAGTCCAGGGCGTGGCGCGCGCAGCGCGCTTCGTACCTGACTCGTCGCGCCTGTCTGAGCGGAGTGAACGCAGTGAACGTAGCGAGTTGCGCGACGCACCCCCTGGGCGAGCACCGCAGGGCAGTCGGGCGCAGCACCGACCGCCCCAGCGAGAGCCTGCGCCGGGCAGTCCCTGCCGCAAGGCACGCGCCTGCCACACCCCAGCGCGCCAACTAACGCGACCTGGCGGCCTTCTGCCGCGCCCGCCAGGCCCCGGCGAACACAAGCAGTCCGGGAACAAAGATCATGGCCCAGATGATCTTGTCCAGATGCGTCTTGACAAACGGGATGTTGCCGAAGAAGTAGCCCACCGTGACCAGGGAGCCAACCCACAACACGCCACCGCTGACGTCGTAAAAAGTGAACTTGGAGCGTGTCATCTGCGCCACGCCGGCCACAAACGGCGCAAACGTGCGCAGGAAAGGCATGAAACGCGCTGCCACGATGGTGATACCACCGTAGCGCTCGTAAAAATCGTGGGCCTGGTCGAAAGCGCGCTTGTTGAAAAATCGCGAGTCCTCCCACTGGAACACCTTGGGACCGAAATAGCGCCCTATGGCGTAGTTGCACTGGTTGCCGGCGATCGCCGCGGCCACCAGCAAACCCACCACCAGCGGGTAGTTCATCAGCCCGATGCCACACATGGCGCCCACCACGAACAGCAGCGAGTCTCCGGGGAGGAAGGGCATGACGACCAGACCGGTCTCTACAAAGATGATGGCAAACAGCAGCAGGTAGACCCAGGTCCCGTAGTTCTGGACGAACGCCTCCAGGTATTTGTCGACATGCAGCACAAAGTCCAGAATCAAAGCCAGCAGTTCCATGGCCGGGAATTATGCCCGCCAGCCGCGCGGTCCCGGCCTCCTAAAATCCACGGGTGAACGCCCTGCTGTCCCCTGCACCCCGCCGCGCCATCCGCGAACTGCCCGACGAGTTGATCAGCCAGATCGCCGCGGGCGAGGTTGTGGAACGGCCTGCCTCGGTGGTGCGCGAGCTCATCGACAATGCGCTCGACGCCGGCGCGCGCCAGATCACGGTGCGACTGCTTTCCGGTGGCGTGCGGCTCATAGCCGTGGAAGACGATGGCGCCGGCATTCCGCGCGACGAGTTGCCGATGGCGCTCAAGCGGCACGCCACGAGCAAGATCGGCAACCTGCACGAACTCGAATCGGTGCGCACGTTCGGCTTTCGTGGCGAGGCGCTGGCGGCCATCAATGCCATAGCCGACTGTGTGTTGTCCTCGCGCGCCACTGACGCGGATGCCGCCTGGGCGCTGGACGGCCGCACCGGCGAACTGCGGCCGGTGGCACGCGCGGCAGGCACCACGGTGGAAGTCAAGGAACTGTTTTTCAGCACACCGGCACGGCGCAAATTCCTGAAAACCGACGCGACCGAACTCGCGCACTGCCTTGAAGCCGTACGCCGCCCGGCGCTGGCCCGCCCGGACGTGGGATTCGCGTTATGGCATGACGGCCGCCTGATCGCGCAGTGGCGGGCGCAACCGGCGGCGGGCGACGCGCAGCGCCGGCTGACTGACGTGCTGGGTGAGGATTTCGTCGCGCACTCGGTTGCGCTGGACTACCGCAGCCCGCCCCAGCCCGGCATGCCGTCCCACCCGGTACGGGTGTACGGGCGTGCAGGTGTTCCCGATGCGGCGCGTGCACGGGCTGATCAGCAATACTGTTACGTGAACGGGCGCTTTGTGCGCGACAAGGTGCTCAGCCACGCGGCGCGCAGCGCCTTCGACGACGTATTGCATGGGCAGCGCCAGCCGGTCTATGTGCTCTATATAGAAATCGATCCACGCCGCGTGGACGTCAACGTGCACCCGACCAAGATCGAGGTGCGCTTCCGGGACAGCCGCGAAGTGCACCAGGCCGTGAAGCATGAGGTGGAGGATGCGCTGGCCGCTCCGCGCTCGACGGGGGCCGGGGTTGCTGCCGATCCCGCGCCAGCCGCCGCGTCGACGACCAGCCCCCATCCACAGGCCGCATGGCGCCAGAGCGGCCTGCCAGCCGCTTACCACGTGGCCGAGCCATCCGTGTTGTGGGCAAGGCCTGGGCCGCAAGGCATACCAGGCGCCGCGCCGCCCGTATCGGGGAACGGGCCGGCCAACGCTGCCAGCGCCGCGTCGGCGACCGACTGGCCGCTGGGCAGCGCACTGGGCCAACTGCACGGCATCTACATCCTGGCGCAGAATGCCCAGGGTCTGGTCATCGTCGACATGCACGCCGCACACGAGCGCATCGTGTACGAGCGGCTCAAGACCCAGTTCGATGCAGCGGACTCCCGCCTTGCCAGCCAGCCGCTGCTGATTGCCACCAGCTTTGCCGCGTCCGCGCAGGAAATCGCCACCGCTGAAAGCAGCGCCGCGGTGTTGCACGCGCTGGGCCTTGAAATCACCGTTCTTTCGGCCCGTACGCTGGCCGTGCGTGCCGTGCCTGCCACCCTTGCGGATGGCGACGCGGTGGAATTGGCGCGGGGCGTGCTGGCCGAGCTGGCACAACACGACGCCAGCACGGTGGTGCAGCGTTCGCGCGACGAATTGCTCTCCAGCATGGCCTGCCATGGCGCGGTGCGCGCCAACCGCAGGCTCACCCTGGAAGAGATGAACGCGCTGTTGCGCCAGATGGAAGTTACCGAACGATCCGACCAGTGCAACCACGGCCGGCCCACCTGGCGTCAGGTCAGCGTGGCGGAGCTCGACCGCATGTTCCTGCGCGGACGCTGAGGCCAAAACGACCGCCCATCGCGACGCCGCCACGCCTCTGCGAAAATCCACCCCTTTCATGCCAACACCCCCCGTAACCCGCCCCACCCGCTGGAGGTGGCTGCTCAGCGCGCTGCTGCTGGCAGCCACGCTGTCGGGCTGCGCGGCATTGCACGAGAAACAGGGCGAGTGGATCTTCCAGCCCAGTACCCGTGACTGGGCGGGTGGCGCGGGCGCCGTGCCCGACATGGCCGATGTGTGGATCGCGTTCCAGTCGAAGAGTACCGGCGCGCCTGTACGCCTGCATGCCCTGTGGCATGCCGCTTACCCTGATGACGCCGCCAGGACAGCCGCCGCACCGGTCCTGTTGTATTTGCACGGGGCGCGCTGGAACGTCACGGGATCGGCCCACCGGGTGCGCCGCATGCAGGAACTCGGCTTTTCCGTGCTGGCGCTGGACTACCGTGGTTTTGGCAAGAGTGATGGAACACATCCATCCGAAGAACTGGCCTACGAGGATGCCCATGCCGCGTGGCAATGGCTTGCAGCCGCCTATCCGCAGCGGCAACGCTTCATCTTCGGCCATTCGCTGGGAGGCGCCATCGCCATTCACCTGGCAGCTGCGGTGCCCGACGAGGCCGGAACCATCGTCGAGGGCACTTTCACCTCCATACCCGACGTGGTGCGCGGCATGGCATGGGGCTGGCTGCCGGTGGGCCCGCTGATTTCGCAGCGCTTCGAGGCTGTGGCCAAGGTGGGTGCGCTGGGTTCGCCGCTGCTGGTGGTGCATGGCACCGAAGACACCCTGGTACGCCCCGAACTTGGCCGGCGCCTGTATGAAGCGGCGCGTGAACCCAAGGCGTTCGTGCTGGTGCAGGGTGGTTCTCACCACAACACCAATGCCGTCGGCCAGTCCCAGTACCGGGAAGCCATTGCCCGGCTGTTTGGCCTGTAACTACCCGACTGTGCGGCGCGGCAGCGCGCCCGTCCCTCAACGCCCGCCCACCATGCCGCTGCCTCCCACGCCATCGATCGTCCCCCTCGGCTTTGACGCATCCCGGCGCCCCGCCATGTCCAGCGGACTGGTGGTGCTGGTTCTTTCAGCCTTGCTGGGTATCCAGCCCATCACCACCGACCTGTATCTGCCGGCACTGCCGGCGCTGACCAGCGGTTTCGGCGCGACGATGTCACAGGCCCAGTTGACGCTGACGGGTTTGTTGCTGGCGTTCGGGCTCTCGCAGTTGGTCTGGGGCCCCGTCTCGGACCGCTTCGGCCGCCGTCCGGTGTTGCTGCTGGGTCTTTTCGCCTACATCGTGGCCGCCATCGCCAGTGCTTTCGCGCCGTCCATGGAGTTGCTGATCACCTGGCGGATCGTGCAAGGCGCGGCTATGGGGGCCGGCGTGATGGCCGCACGCGCCGTGATCCGCGACCTGTATGTCCCGGCTGAAGGCGCACGCATGATGTCCAGGGGCCTGTCCGGCCTGGCCGTGGTGGCCTGTCTGAGCGCGCCGCTCGGCGGCCTGCTCTCCGACCTTTTCAGCTGGCGCGCCGCCCTGCTCGCGCTGGCGGTGTTTGGTGCGGCCTCACTGGTGTTGATCGCCTTCTGGTTTCAGGAAACGATTCCACAGAAGAACCCGCGCGCGCTGGAGTTCGCCAGCCTGTGGCGCAACTGGCTGATGATCGCCCGCAACCCGACCTTTGGTGCCTACTCCGCGTTGTCTGCCACCTCCTACGGCGGCCTGTTCACCTTCCTGGCAGCGTCGTCGTTTGTGCTGATTCAGGTGCTGCACCTGAGCAAGACGCAGTACGGCCTGCTCATGTTTTCCATGTCTCTCGTCTACATGCTGGGCACCTTCGGTTGCCGGCGCATGTTGCAGCGCATGGGTGTGCGCCGTTGTGTGGCCATCGGCAGCTCCGTCACACTGGCCAGCGGCCTCTTGATGGCGGGGTTTGCGTTCGCCGGCTGGTGCAGTGGCCCGTATGGCGTGTGGTTCATCATGATTCCACAATACCTGTTCATGCTGGCCCACGGGGTGCACCAACCCTGCGGCCAAAGTGGTGCCGTGGGGCCGTTTCCGCAGGCTGCCGGCGCAGCTTCGGCGCTGAACGGCTTCGTGATGATGGTGGCGGCGTTCCTGATGGGCGCCTGGCTCGGAACCCACATGGACGGCAGCGTGTTCCCGCTCACCAACGGCATGTTGTTCTGGAGTGTGCTGATCGCACTGTCCGGCTGGACCCTGGTACAACGCCATGGCGAACCACGCTCCGCGCCCGGCGCCTGATCCTGCGGGGCCGGGAGCAGCGCGCTGGCTGGCGCTGACCGGTCCCACCGCCAGCGGCAAATCGGGTGCGGCGCTGGCCATCGCGGCGCGCCATCCTGTGGAGATCGTCAGCGTCGATTCGGCACTGGTCTACCGCGGCATGGACATCGGGACGGCCAAACCCTCGGCGCTGGAAATGGCGATGGTGCCGCATCACCTGATCAATATCCGCGACCCGCAACACAGCTATAGTGCCGCCGAGTTCGTGCGCGACGCAACGGCGCTGGTGACGCAGATCAACCAGCGCGGCCGTACCGCCCTGCTGGTCGGCGGAACCATGATGTATCTGCGCGCCCTGATGCACGGGCTCGATGACATGCCCCCCGCCGATGCAGCCCTGCGCCAGGCCATCTCCCATGAAGCAGCCCGGGTCGGCTGGCCGGCAATGCATGGCCAACTCGCCCTGGTAGACCCTGCGACGGCAGCACGGCTGGCTCCGGCCGACAGCCAGCGTATCCAGCGCGCGCTCGAAGTGTTCCGCATTTCCGGACGCCCGATCAGCAGCTTCCAGGGATCGGCAGCGGCGGGCACTTGCGCGCCAGCTGCCATGCCGATCCTGTCGCTGGAGCCGATGGACCGGGGCTGGCTGCATGCGCGCATCGCCGGGCGCTTTGACGCCATGCTGGCGGCGGGCTTGCTGGACGAAGTGCGAGGCCTGCGCGCACGGGGCGATCTGCACGCCGATCTGCCGTCCATGCGCTGTGTCGGTTACCGCCAGGCCTGGCAAGTGCTCGACGGTGAAGCGCCCGCCACCCAACTGCGCGAGCGCTGCATCGCGGCAACACGCCAACTCGCCAAGCGCCAGATCACCTGGCTGCGTTCCATGCCGCAGCGTGAGGTGGTGGCGTGTGACCAGCCGGACGCGCTGGCCGGGTTGCTGGCGCGAGCCGATGCGGCGATCAAGGCTTTGCAATGAGCAGCGTGGCGGCGACGCTGTCCGTGCGCGGCCTGTGCAAGCGATACGGCGCGGTGCCGGTGTTTCAGGACGTGACGCTGGATGTGGCTGCGGGCGAGTTCGTCGCCATCGTGGGTGAGTCGGGCGTCGGCAAATCGACCCTGCTCAACTGCATGGCCGGTCTGGACGACTGGGACGCCGGGCAGGTGCTGCTCGCCGGCACGGACGTCGGCGCGCTGGACGAGGCGCAGCGCGCCTTGCTGCGCCGCAGCCAGGTCGGTTTCGTATTCCAGGCCTTCCACGTGTTGCCACACCTGGACGTGGCGCAGAACATCGGTTTGCCGTTGATGTTGTTGCGGCCGGGCGCGCGGCAAGCCAACGCGCTGCGTGTACAGGCCATGCTGGAAGCCGTTGGGCTGCACGGCCTGGGGACGCGCCTGCCCAGCCAGCTCAGCGGCGGGCAGTTGCAGCGTGTGGCCATTGCGCGCGCGCTGGTGCACCAGCCGGCGCTGCTGCTGGCCGATGAACCCACCGGCAACCTTGACCCGGACACGGCGCGGGGCGTGCTCGACGTGCTGCTCGCGCAGACCCGCAACCACGCTGCCGCCCTCGTGCTGGTGACGCATTCCCAGGCAGCCGCGGCGCGCGCCGACCGGGTGCTGACTCTGGGCGCCAGCGGCATCTCGGCGGCGCCCGGCACTGCATAATTCACCAGAACCCGCGCCACCGCCGCACCACTCGCCATGACCGCCCCGATCCGCTCCCAATACGAAGACTTCATGCGCCACGTGTACCAGAACGGCACGGCCAAGACCGACCGCACCGGTACCGGGACACGCAGCGTGTTTGGCTACCAGATGCGCTTTGACCTGCAGGAAGGCTTTCCGCTGGTCACGACCAAGAAGGTGCATCTGCGCTCCATCATCCAGGAGCTGTTGTGGTTCCTGACCGGGTCGTCCAGCAACCACTGGCTGAAGGAACGCGGCGTCAGCATCTGGGACGAATGGGCACGGCCCGACGGTGACCTGGGGCCGGTCTACGGCGTGCAATGGCGCAGCTGGCCGACACCGGATGGCGGCCACATCGACCAGATTGCGCAGGTCATGCAGACGCTCAGGACCAACCCGGATTCGCGCCGCATCATCGTGAGCGCCTGGAATGTGGCGGATCTGGACAAGATGGCACTGATGCCCTGCCACGCGTTCTTCCAGTTCTACGTGGCGGATGGCAAGCTCAGCTGCCAGCTCTACCAGCGTAGCGCCGACATCTTCCTGGGCGTGCCCCTCAACATCGCCAGTTACGCGCTGCTGACCCACATGGTGGCGCAGCAATGTGATCTGGCGGCCGGCGATTTCATCTGGACCGGCGGTGACTGCCATATCTACAGCAACCACCACGAACAGGTGGAACTGCAGCTGACGCGCGCGCCCTTTGTCTACCCGAGCCTTGAGATACTGCGCAAGCCGGCTTCGATCTTTGATTACGCCTACCAAGACTTCGCGCTGCGCGACTACCAATGCCATGGCGCGATCTCGGCGCCAGTTGCGGTCTGAAATGCCGCGGACCCGGCGATGCGCATCAACTTGATTTATGCCCGCGCGCGCAATGGCGTGATCGGCCGCGATGGCCACCTTCCGTGGCACCTGCCGGAAGACCTCGCCTACTTCAAGCGCCTCACCAGCGGCTGCCCGGTCATCATGGGACGCAAGACCTGGGACTCGCTGCCGACAAAGTTCCGGCCACTGCCGGGGCGCACCAACATCGTGGTCACGCGGCAGGTCAACTGGCAGGCGGAAGGCGCCCTACCGGCAGACAGTCTCGCCGTCGCGCTCGAGCAGTGTCGCCAGGCGCCCGAGGTGTGGGTCATCGGCGGTGCCCAGATCTACGCACAGGCGCTGCCGCTGGCCGACCGCGTTGTGGTGACCGAGCTCGAGCTGGATGTGGCGGGCGACGCCTTTGCGCCGGAGCTGGACACAAGCTGGAGCGCGGCGGAGCGCGAAGAGCATGTTTCCAAGAGTGGCGTTGCATTTGCGTGGGTCACC
>JANNDB010001005.1:0-3286 GCA_031387285.1 Betaproteobacteria bacterium
TCCAAACTGGTCAGCAACGCGCTTAGCCACCACAAGTAGGCCCGTACAATCCGCGTTCGGTCGGGCCGTTAGCTCAGTTGGTTAGAGCAGAGGACTCATAATCCTTTGGTCGTAGGTTCAAGTCCTACACGGCCTACCAACTGAATCAAAATTGCGCGCACTGGTATTGTTTTGCGCGCCATTTCTGTTTGCCTCATTTCTGTGCAGCCAGGCCAAGAATTGTGCTCTATTTAACTCCGGAGAATAGCCACCACTTTGGTCGGGACTGTTGCCTTACGGGCTGCTCGCACCCTGTGACTGAGCCTACTTGGTCGGAATTGGTCAACGCGGGTCGTCGCCAATTGCATCTGGATTCTCGCCCGTCCTGTGCGCGGCACGCATCTTGTGCCATAGGTGCGGCACCAGCAGTCTCAACGGCATGCGCTGGCGATGGTAGCGAGCCAGAAATACTGTGGCCGCCAGATCCTGCGTGAAGGTGGGGCTATCGTCCGGCTCGGTCGGCATCAGGATTCGCTCCAGAAGGGGCAGCAGCCAAGCCCGACGCAAGCGCCCCGGGCCGGCGCTGAAAATCAGAGCCAACGCGTCTTCGGGAATTGGAGTTCCCAGCCAGCGGACAGTGAAGTGGCAGGCTAGCGCCAGCGGTTCAGCCAGACCCAGGTCCTGCGCGCGAGTGGGCAGTTGTGCCCAGAACCCAGTCTCGGCGCCGAAGTGGCGGAACAATCCATCCAGATCCACGAGGTCGCGCAGGCGGTCACGCGCCTCCGAATCGAGAAACAGGTGTGCTGCGCTGTGCAGCACTTGGTCCAGCGGGTCGAACACCTGCCAGGCCTCCCACTTGGACGGCTGCAGACGCGCCAGCAGGGCGTTTGCATTTACATGGGTCCGTGCCACCGGCGGCAGGATGTTGTGGTGCAGGTCCAACTCAAGAGCGAGTAGTGGGTGCGCCATGGGTGGAACTTCGTGGCTCCACTCGTAATAATAGTGGCGGTCATGCTGGTCGAGTTCGAGTTCTTGCCAGCCGGCTTGCGCCAGCCGCGCCTGCGCGTCGGCGAGATTCGCATGCGGAACAAGGATGTCGAGATCGGAGGGCAGTCGCCCGGCCGCAATCGACAGGTCCTGCCCGATGTAGGCGGCACCCTTGAGCAGCACTCTCGGATACGGTGCGTCGTCGAGCATGGTGGCCACCCGCTCCAGCGTCCACACCATCGCCGCCGTGCGCCAGTGGGACAGCCGCTGCTCGGCGAGCATATGACGGCGAGCTTGCGGCGGCACGCGGTCGATCAGGCCAGTGGCCATCAGGTTTTCTGCCAGCCGTGCCAGAAGGCGCAGGCGGCGTGCCAGCCGCACCACCCGCTCCCACTCGCCGAGCGGCCAATCCAGCGCCAGCTTCGGATCGCGCAAGGCCTGGAGCCACGCCAGTGTCGGCGGGGGACAAAAGGTCGCAAGGTTCATCTTGAGGCCGCCGCGTGGTGGTCAAGCACCTGGGGCCATGCGGACTCGATCGTGGCGAGCGCGTCGTCCAGGTCGCTGTAGACGAGTTGCCAGGCCGGACACTGCCGCACCAGGCGCACGACGGACTTGAATCCCACGGCGCCCAGCAAGCTGTAGTTGAAGGCGTTGAACGCGAGCGACGGGAAAAGCACGTTCTCCGGCAGCGGTTCCCAGCGGGTCTGGCTGCCGGCTTCCCATTTGGGCAGCACTACTGCACCCGGCCGCGCACTTTCATGACGGCGTGCCACGGCTGCGCTCTGGGGCGCCAGATGCGCAACCGTACCCTTGCGGGTCTTTGGAAACTCGGGCCCGAACACTGCCTGCGGGGCGAAGCTGCGGATCACCGCGATCGACTGGTTCTTTAGCGCGATCGGCTTGAGCACAGCGCGGAAAGTGCCCGACTCCGGGTCGAGAGCGCCGAACTCGTCCGACAGAAGGCGCCAGCCGCGTTGCGAGAGCGCGGCCGTCAGGGTGCTCTTACCCGAGCCCGGTAGCGCGGGCAGCAGCAAGGCCAGGCCGTCTTTCTCGACCGCGCCGGCGTGCAGCAATAGCAGGTCGTTGAGCCGGCGTCCGATTAACCAGTTGCAGCCCCATTCGAACAACGGTAGCGGGCTGTCGGACGGGAACGGATCGAAAGGTTGCTGGCCGTCACACTGCAGGATAACCTGGGGCCGCAACCAGCGCCGCACACCAGCCGCACGTCTGATCTGAACATGGAGGTCGGCCCAGTCGGCGCGGTCGATGAACGGGAACTGCCCGTAGGTGGTCTCGAGTTGCGTGGCGAGCAAGTTCGAGTTGCTCTGTGCGCGCAGTATCGCGGCGCCCAGATCGATCCACAGTCCATCGCCTGCTAGTGCGCGTGCCACCTCAGCCCGACCAACTTGGGCGAGTGTTTTGATGCTGTGCGTCGTGGCGACGCTCACTGGGGGATTGCTTGGCCGAGGCGCTCTTGATGCACCAGACCGGCCTCGATCAGGCGGGGCCAACAGGATTCGATGGTGGCTTCAAGGTCTTCGGCAGCAAGGCCACTGTCCATGGCCAGCGTCGCACAAATCGCGCAGGTTCCGGATGCACCTGACTCGAGCACTTCCAAGATCGATGCGCTTTCGTCGTTGAGCAAGGCGGTCTCTCCGGTTGCGGGGCTGAACGCGGCCCAGAGATGCCCAACTGGTTCGATCAAGACACCCTCGGTACGCACATACCGCTGCATTGGCTACGGGATAACCCTGAACGATGCCCAACAGGTGTTCGCCACGGAAGAGCCGCCGCTATTAATGCCCACCACCCCGATGATATTTCCGTTGGCGTCGACTCGAAGGGCAACGTAAGCGCCGTTTTGGGTTAACGTGTTGTCTACTATCGAGCCGTCCCCTGAATGGGTCGGCGGGGCATTGAGTATCGTATTAACGGCGTAAGCAGTGCCAGTACCAGGTCCAGCATGATTGCCAGCAGTAACCGCCTGCCACTGGCTGCTATTCAGATAGGCGGGGCCCGCGGAGAGTGCATTCAAAGCCACGACGTCTGCGCCCCTGACCCAGGTGCTACGGTGAGCGCCCGCCGGACCAAGCGTCCAGAGCTGCACTCGCACCCAGACATCTGGGACAGTGGAGGCTGTGGGGAGTATTGGTGGCGGGTTGGCCACCTGTTTGGCTACGCAACTCTGTGAAGCCGCCGCAAAAGCACTGCCGCTATAGAGCGTCAGCGCCGCCGGTGCAGCGAAAACGCCCCGAATGAGGCGGCGCCGCGCACTGACTCTCGCGGACGGATCATGATTGACTTGGTTCACGCTATACCC
>JANNDB010001036.1:0-1718 GCA_031387285.1 Betaproteobacteria bacterium
TTTGAACGTCACCCTCGCGTCACGTGGACGACTGACGCTTCCGCGCGTGATTCGCGCGCGTTTATGCCTGGGCGCAGGGGAGCAGATGACAGTTGCTCTGCAAGCGGATGGCACGATCGTTCGCAAGCGGCAGACCGCTGCGGCCGTGCCGCCGTTACGCGGGATGCTTGCCAAGCCAGCGCGCGTCCTGACGGTGTCGGAGATGGACGCGGGGATTGCAACCCCGGTGGCGTACAAGACCAGGGCCGTCATGGCCCCAGCCCGCCGGCTATCGCGCTGAGCCAGCCGCAAGAACCCACGGCTCGGCACCCACCCCCCAATGAGCACCCCCGAAGCCCGAGCCCGCCAAACCATCGACGCGCTGCTCACGGCCGCCGGCTGGCACGTGTGCAACATGGCGGATGCCAACATCCACGCCGCCCAGGGCGTGGCGATCCGCGAGTTCCCGCTGGCCGCCGGGTACGGGTTTGCCGACTACCTGCTGTACGTGAACGGAAAAGCGGCCGGCGTGATCGAGGCCAAGAAAGAGGGCAGCACCCTCACCGGCGTGGAGGTGCAGTCGGCGCGTTATGCCCAGGGCCTGCCCGCCACGCTGCCGGCCTGGGTGCGGCCGCTGCCGTTCAGCTACGAGTCCACGGGCATCGAGACCCACTTTACCCAGGGGCTGGACCCGGAGCCGCGCGCTCGCGCGGTTTTTGCGTTTCACCGGCCGGACACGCTGGCCGCCTTTCTGCAGTACCTGCCGGCGGCCGGTGCCGCGGCACCCACAGGCGCGATCCACACCGGCCCCGCCACGCCGCCCAGCGCGGACTTCGGAGCCTCCACCTTCCTGGCCCGCCTGCAGACCATGCCACCGCTGATCGAGGCGGGCCTGTGGCCGGCGCAGATCAAGGCCGTGCGCAACCTCGAAGCCTCGCTCAAGGCCAACAAGCCGCGCGCCCTGATCCAGATGGCCACAGGCAGCGGCAAGACCTTTACCGCCATCAGCCAGATCTACCGCCTGATCAAGTTCGCCGGTGCGCGGCGCGTGCTCTTCCTGGTGGACCGCGGCAACCTGGGCCGGCAGGCCAAGAAGGAGTTCGACGCCTACGACTCGCCCTACAACAACTTCAAGTTCGGCGAGGAATACATCGTCCAGCACCTGCAGAGCAACCAGCTCGACACCACGGCGCGCGTGACCATCTGTACCATCCAGCGCCTGTTCAGCATGCTCAAGGGCCGCGAGCTTAGCGCCGAAGACGACGAGCAGAGCGTGGACGGCCTGGGCAAGCTGTTCGCCAAGGCCGAGCCCATCAGCTTCAACCCGGCCATCCCGATCGAGACCTTCGACGTGATCGTGACCGACGAGGCGCACCGCAGCATCTACAACCTGTGGCGCCAGGTGCTGGAATATTTCGACGCGTACCTGATCGGCCTGACGGCCACCCCGTCGAAGCAGACCTTCGGCTTCTTCAACCAGAACCTTGTGATGGAATACACCCACCCCCAGGCGGTGGCCGACGGCGTGAACGTGAACTACGACGTCTACCGCATCCGCACCCAGGTGAGCGAACACGGCAGCCAGGTGGAGGCGGGGTATTCGGTGGGTTACCGCGACCGCCTGACCCGCAAGACGCGCTGGGAGCAGCTTGACGAAGACATGGCCTACGACGCCGACGCGCTGGACCGCGCCGTGCAAACGCCCGACCAAATCCGCACCATCGTGCGCACCTTTCGCG
>JANNDB010000036.1:0-14709 GCA_031387285.1 Betaproteobacteria bacterium
CAGATGGCCGAGCGCATCTCCAAGGAAGTGAAGGACAAGACCGGTGGCCGCATCGATATACAGGTGTTTCCCAACAGCCAGCTGGGCTCGGGCAAGGACATGATCGAAGCGGTCTCGTCGGGTGCGTTGCAGATGACCACCGACGGCGCGGGCGCTATCGGCGCCTTCCTGCCGCAACTCTCGCTGATCGAGGCGCCCTACCTTTGGCGCGATGCCGCCCACCTGGCCAAGGTGGCCGCCACCCCGATCTACGCCAAGCTCAACGACGACCTGGTGGCCAAGCGCGGTATGCGCATGCTCAACGTCACCTATTACGGCAAGCGCCACCTCACCACCGGCAAGAAGGCGGTGCGTACCCCCGCCGACAGGGCCGGCTTCACGCTGCGCGTGCCGCCGGTGGACACTTTTCGGGCCAGGGCCGAAGCCTGGGGCGCGCGCGCCACGCCGATCGCCTTTGGTGAGTTGTACCTGGCGCTGAGCCAGGGCGCTGTCGACGGCCAGGAGAACCCCCTGCCCACGTTGCAAAGCGGCAAGTTCTTCGAAGTGCAGAAATTCCTGGTGCTGACCGAGCACATCATCACGCCGCGCATGATCATGGTCAACGAGGCCTTCTGGAAAGGCCTGCGGCCAGCCGACCGCGACCTGTTGCAGGCGGCCTTCTCCGCCGGCGCCGCCTGGCAGGACAAGGAGCTGCTGAGCCAGGAGGCCACCCTGGTCGGCACCTTGAAGACCCAGGGCATGACCGTCATCGAACCCGATCTGGCCCTCTGGCGCAAACCGGTGCTGGATACCGTGCCCAGGAAGTTCGAGGACAAGTGGGGCAAGGGCTCCTTCGAAGCGCTGCAGAAGCTGTAAACCCGCGCCAGGTCCGATCCTATGCCAAGGTCCGCGCTTGGCCACTTTGACCGGTTGCTGCACGTGGTTGCCGGGTCCTTCGTGGTCGTATTGCTGGGCGTGGTCACGGCCGGCATACTGTTTCGGGCCGCCAACCACCCCCTGAGCTGGACCGACGAGGCCGCCGGCTTCCTGATGGTCTGGCTGGCCTGCCTGGGCTGGATGATCGCCAGCCGCAACCACGCGCATATCCGCATCCGTTTCTTTCTGGACCTGCTGCCAGCCAAACCCTGGCGCTGGACCGAAACCGTGCTGCAGCTGGGCGTGGCCGTCCTGGGCGGCGTGGTGGCGTGGCAGAGCATCCACCTGATCCGCGTCAACTCCGACATCGAGGCCACCAGCATGCCGATCGCGGTCGCCTGGATGTATGTGCCGTTGCTGCCGGCGGGCCTCGTTACCGTGGGCCAGGCGCTGGCCGACATGTGGGTGCAGATCAAGGGTGGCAAGCCACCGGTGAAAGTGGCGCTGACATGACGGGTGTGATGGTCAAGATCTCCGGCGTCTGGCTGGTCACCATACTGGCCGGCCTGCCGCTGTTCGTGTCCATGGGGCTGGCCGCGCTGGCCTTTCTGTGGATAGGCGGCATGCCCATCACGGTGTTGCCGCAGAAGATGGCCGGGTCGATGAACTCCTTCCCCATCGTCGCCGCGCCACTGTTCATATTGATGGGCAACATCCTGGGGGCGGCGCGAATCACCGAGCGCATCGTCGACTTCGCCAGCGCGGTGATAGGCTGGGTGCGCGGCGGTTATGCCCACGCCAGCATCCTGACGAGCATGATCTTCGCCGGCATGGTCGGTTCCGCGGTGGCCGACGCCGCCGGCTCGGGCGCCATCGAAATCCGGGCCATGCGCAACGCCGGCTACAAGCCCGAGACGGCGGCGTCCATCACCGCCGCGGCGGCCACCATAGGGCCGATCATTCCGCCCTCGTTGCCGATGGTGATCTACGGCGTGACCGCCGACGTGTCGATCGGCAAGCTGTTCATGGCCGGCGTGATTCCGGGCGCCCTGATGGGCGTCGCCTTGATGGTCATGGTCGGCTTCGTGGCGCGCAAGGAAGGGATGGGGCGCCAGCCGTTCGCCGGCTTTCGCGCCATCGGCAGCGCCTTCCTCAAGGGTTTTTTTGCGCTCATGACGCCGGTGGTGATCCTCGGCGGCATGTTCAGCGGCCTGTTCACACCCACCGAAGCGGCTGCGGTGGCCTGCCTGTATGCGCTGTTCATGGGTTTCGTGGTCTACCGCACCCTGCAATTCAAGCAGCTCGGCCCCATCCTCGTCGAGACGGCGGAGACCACCGGCCTGGTGCTGGTGCTGGTGATGGCGGCCGGCGCCCTGGGCTGGTGCATGTCGATATCGCGCTTGCCGCAGACGCTCACGCCGCTGATCGTGCAGACCATCACCAGCCCGATCGAATTCCTGCTGATGGCCAACCTGCTGATGCTGCTGATCGGCTGCTTCATGGAGGCACTGGCCGCCATGCTGATCCTGATTCCCATCCTGGTGCCGGCGGCGATCAGTTATGGCATCGACCCGGTGCTGTTCGGCGTGATCATGGTGCTCAACCTGATCCTGGGCACCATCCACCCGCCCATCGGGGTGGTGCTGTTCGTGGTTACGCGTATCGCCAACGTGTCGTTCGAGACCATGTCGCGCGCCATCCTTCCCTGGATCGTGCCGCTGCTGGTGGTGCTGCTGGCCATCACGTTGTGGCCGCCGCTGACCCTGTGGCTGCCCCACTATCTGACCGGACGTTGACGCATGAGCCGCCGGGCCGCCCCAAGGCGAATAGCACCGCAGTGCGAAGCACGGAGGTTAATCCAATGAGCCCGAATCCTTCTTCTCAGCCGCATGCCCTGGCTGGCGTTTTCTCCGCGCTGATCACACCGTTTGCGCCGGATGGTTCGGTCAACCTGCAGGCGCTGGCGCCGCTGGCCGACTTCGAGCTCGCGCAGGGCCTGCATGGTTTTTATGTGGGTGGCAGCACCGGCGAGGCCTTTCTGCAGTCGCCGGCAGAACGTATCGCCGTGCTCCAGGAGTTCGCACGCGTGGTGCAGCGGCGGGCCAGGCTCATCGCCCACATCGGCGCCATTTCCACCAGTGAAGCGGTGGCCATGGCGCATGCCGCGGCGGACGCAGGTTACGACGCGGTATCGGCCATTCCGCCGTTTTATTACGACTTCTCGCCGGCCGAGGTGCTGACCCACTACCGCCAATTGGCTGACGCCACACCGCTGCCGCTGATCGTCTACAACTTCCCGGCCAAGTCGGCCCGGCCACTGAGCACGTCTGATCTGCTGACGCTGCTGGCGCATCCGAAAATCATTGGCGTCAAGCACACCTCGCAAAACCTCTACCAGCTGGAGCGCCTGCGCGCCGCAGCGCCCGGCGCCGTCATCTACAACGGCTTCGACGAGATGTTCGTGGGCGGCGTGTCGATGGGCGCTGACGGTGGCATAGGCACCACCTTTAACGTCATGGGACGGCTGTTTGTGCAGATGCTGGACGCCATCACCGCCGGGCAGATGGCCCAGGCCCGCGCGCTCCAGGCCCGGGCCAACGAGGTGATCGACGTGCTGATCGATGTCGGCGTCTTTCCCGGAACCAAGGCGATGCTCAAGCTGCTCGGCGTGGATTGCGGCGCGTGCCGGCCACCGTTTGGCACGCTCACCGCCGCGCAGCAGGCCCGCGTCGAGAACATCGTCGCCAGCCATCTTGTGCCCCTGCACCATGGCGCCGCAGCTGCAGCCGCTTGACCGGCCACCCTCGCTGCACCTGTCGGTGCAGGCTGCGCTACGGCAGTTCATTGCCGATAACCGTCTACAGGCCGGCGACCCGCTGCCGCCCGAAGGCACGCTGGCGCGGCAACTCGGCATAGGACGGAACTCGGTACGCGAAGGCGTCAAGGCGCTGGAGTCACTCGGGGTGCTCGAAGTGCGGCGCGGCGTTGGGGCCTTCGTCAAGGCCTTCACGCTCGAGCCCCTGCTCGACAACATTCCCTACGTCTTCGGCCCGGGCCTGCGCGAGGTGGAAGACATCCTGCAGATCCGCCGGGCGCTGGAGGTATCGCTGATCGAGGAAGTGGTACAGACGATCTCGGCCAGCGAACTGGACGAACTGCACCGCATCACCGACGCCATGGGCCTGCTGGCCGCACGCGGACAGGATTTCGCGGCAGAAGACCGCGCCTTCCACCAGGCGCTGTTCGCACCCCTGGGCAATGCCATGTTGCTGGCGCTGATCGAGACCTTCTGGCGTGTGTTCTACCGGGTGTCGGGCGCTACCCGCCTGGAAACCCAGGACCCGGTGAAGACCTGGAAGGACCATGTGGCCATCGTGGACGCCGTCGCTGCGCGCGACGTGGCCACGGCGAAGCAGCGGCTGGGCCAGCACTACGACGGGATCGCAATGCGGCTGAGGCGGCGGCGGGAGGAGATCGGCGACTCCGGTAAACTATGACCTATCATTTTGATAGGTCTCGGATTGTCAGCACCGGGGTGAGCATGTACCACTACACGGATGGCGGGCTGCGCAATGTATGGCTTGTCAACGGCTACGAGGTCAGGAAGACGCCATTCGGCGAAGCGGTCGCGTTTCACGACGGTGACGGGCTGACGCAGGCGATTTGCCAGGCGTTGGCCGGAAAGGTCGGCGCCTTGACTGGCGCGGAACTTCGATATATCCGCAGTGGTGGCATGGGCCTGTCGCAGCCTGCTTTGGGAAAATTGATGGGCATCGATGGCCAATCCATCGCCCGGTGGGAGAAGTCCGGCAAGGTTCCTCGCTGGGCTGACAAACTGGTGCGGCTGCTCTATGCCGCGCATGCTCAGGGAAACGAACCCATCCGCCGCGTGATGGACCGGATCAGGTCAGTCGAGCGCATGGTCAAGCAACGCATCGTGGTGCAAGAAAAGCGTGGGCACTGGACGCCCACGACGGAGGCTTTGGACGACGACGCCGTAACGGTGTAGTTGGTTCAGCGCACGCCGCGCCCCGCCGGCCCGTCCGTCGTGGGCGGGGGATTCCGGTCCGACGAATGCCGCCGCTGATGCCAATACGGGTACACCGGCTGCTGCGTGCTGGCCTGGTTCAACCGGTCCATCTGCTCGGGGGACAGCGTGAACTCCACCGCGCCAAGGTTGTCGCGCAGCTGTGCCTCGTTGCGCGCGCCGATCACCAGCGACGACACGGTGGGGCGCTGCAGCACCCAGTTCAGCGCCACCTGCGACACGCTGCGGCCAAGCTCGGCGGCAATCGCGCGCATCACGTCGACCAGATCGAAGAACTGCTCCGGTGGCAGCGCCGAGCCGTAGGACTCGAGCTGCGCCCAGCGCGTGCCTTGCGGCGGCGTCTTCTGCTCCCGCCCGATCTTCCCGCTGAGCCGGCCGCCAGCCAGCGGGCTCCACACCAGCGTGCCCACGTTCTGGTCCATCGCCAAGGGCATCAGCTCCCATTCGCATTCGCGGCCCAGCAATGAGTAGTAGGCCTGGTGCGCGACATAGCGCGGCAAGCCGAGCCGGTCCGACACGGCCAGCGCCTTCATGAGCTGCCAGCCCGAGAAGTTGGAGACGCCTACATGGCGCACCTTGCCGGCCTTGACCAGGTCGTCAAGCGCGCGCAGTGTCTCCTCCACCGGCGTCAGCGCGTCGAAGGCATGCAGCTGCCACAGGTCGATGTGCTCGATGCCGAGCCGGCGCAGGCTCGCGTCGCAAGCCTCCATCAGGTGGCGCCGCGAGGAGCCCACGTCGAACTCGCCCTGGCCGGTTCGGAAGAACACCTTGGTCGAGACCAGCAGCTGGTTGCGCCGGCCGGCAATGGCCTTGCCCAGGATGGTCTCGGCCAGGCCGTTCGAATACGAGTCCGCGCTGTCGAACAGCGTGATGCCGGCATCGAGCGCGATGCTCACCAGGCGCGTGGCCTCGTCCACATCGGTCTGGCCCCAGGCCTTGAAGAAGTCGTTGCCGCCGCCGAAGGTGGCGGAGCCGTAGCTGAGGACGGAGACGTTGAGGTCGGAGGCGCCGACGGGGCGGTAGAGCATGGGTTGTTATCTGAGTTGAGCAACGGTGCGGCTCGTTAGTCACTTTGAGGGATACCAGCCTGCTCGCCGCGTGACTCGGAGCGCAACGCGAAAATGCCGCAGTCAGTCGGATTGAGGAGTTTGCGCCGTCGCTGGAGATATTCTGGTCGTGGCCCTTCCTTTGTTGGAGGTCTTAGTTTTTGCCCGTCGTATGGCGCAAGCTGACTTTGGAGTGCTTGATCACTTCCGACTCGCCTCGAGTCCAGATGAATGACTCCATCATCCTCAATCCGAAGGTATCCTTTTTCGAATGCGCGGTCCACAAGCAGTGAAAGACAGATGCCATTCGATGGATCAAGTCGGATGCTTTGGTCTTGGCTCCATGGAACAATGTGCGACGCGACTAAAAAGTCCTTGGCTGCGATGCCGGTGATTGCGCACCTATGGTCATAGTTCGCCTTTACAGCCCCTGCAAATGCCCTTTGTGCGCTGCCTCTAGTTTTAACTGTTGCCGTCGCGTCCGGGACTTGGTAATTCTTGTTATTGATCTGTTCTTTAAACGCCTCCACCTCGTCGGAGTCGGTTTCGAGTGCCTCGGCTGCGGCGTCACCGTGGAAAGATGAAGGGAAACGTGCTTCCAATGCTTGAAGGTAGTCGTCAGTCGAAGCAACGACCTGGGGCGAAAGTGGTTGGATCTGAACCCACGCGTTGTGATTCTGAGATGGATCGAAGAATAGGCCATGTCCAGGCTGACGGATATAGCTAGTCAAAGCTCGGCCCGTTTCGATATCAAGCTCGTCAATTGCTGACGTGCCATTCTTGGATGCAACTAGCTTCGATAGGGCCCGCTCAACCCTTAGATCTGGTGCTACCCCGCCGCTCTGCGTGAGCGACCATGCCAGTGCGGAGCGCTGAGTCGTCTTGGCCGCCAGTGCTTGAATTTCTTGTGGCACGTGGAGTATGTCGGCCCACGCATAGTTTTTACTCGGATTCTTCAGATAGGCGCGGAGGTGCAAAGTCCGCGGTTCATCTCGAAGCTTGATCGCTATCAAATAGGGCTGTCCGGCGCCACGGCTAGCGAGTAGTTTGAATTCCTGCTCGGCATCGGAAAAATCCGAATGAGAAGGGTTGCCGGGAATTGTCTCGGGCGTCGAATCGCTCGGCGCGGGTGTCATTTTCCAAGCTTGAGGTGCACCGAGGCTCGTTTCCCATTTCAGGTGCGGCCGGTCTGCTGACTTGAATACGAATGCACCAGGAGTTGTTCCTGCCAGCCATCGGTAAGTGAGTGGGATGGAGCCTGTCGCATTTGCCGTGACCGAGAACAAGTTTGCCACCACATCCAAGAAGGACTTCTTTCTGGAAAGTTGGATGTAGTCCTTCGTATACCCGCCGCCCTTGACTTGGCGACCGTAAGTGGCTTGGTGTGCCGCGGGACCGTAATACACGACCAACACACACTCGACAGGTTGCGCTGCCATTCAGGGCTTTCCAACAATGATTGCCTCGGGCGACAGATGTGCTTCAACTTCTCGTCGGCTCTGAGCAGCCAACGAACGATGAGTTGTAAAGCGAATGATTTCTGCATCTGCAAACAAGTCGGTGACTGACTTGGTGTCGCGATTCGACATCACCCATCGAACACCTCTCCGAGACAGATCAGTGCAGATATCTGCGAGTTCAACGAGATCGAGCATTTCGAAAGTCTTCGCGGTGTACTTGTTGAATTTCGCTGTAGGCTCTTTCTCCGTATCCGGACGTGAGAATACAGGCAAGTATGGCGGGTCAAGGTAAACGAAGTCTCCGCACGCCGCGCTCTTAAGTGTCTTTCGGAAATCGGCTGCGGCGATGTCTGACCTCGACAATAAGTGTCCCACGGATCTCATGGTCGTTTCATCTATTGCCTTGAACCGACGGTCTCCCCAAGGCGCATTCATAGCTCCCGTTCGAGAGTTTTCCCGCCATAAGTGATTCCAAGATACTGCGTTTAGGTAGAGAAAGCGCGCAGCCTGCTCGACAAGTCCAATAGGAGTGGCAGAGCGAACTTCGTAGTAGAACTCCTTAGAGTCTTGAGCCAAGTAGCGGTCGAGCAACGGACGAAGCTCCGATTGGTGGTCACGCATTGCAATCCATGCTGCGACTAGATGCTCGTTGAGGTCTGCGAGGTGATACCGACCGCACACCCGGGAAGCACAGGCGAGGAATACCGCGCCCCCACCTAAAAATGGCTCGTAGTAGTTCACTATGGAGGTAGGGACGTGCGGAAGAATTCGCGCAATGAGTCGGGACTTGCCGCCTACCCATCTTATGAACGGCTTAATCGATGTTGAGGCGCCATCAGCGGAACTCGCAATCGGCGGTTTTTTCTCTGCTCGAGCAGTCATGTTTTTTGTGGCTTCGTCGCCTAAATCACATTGCGATGGCTCATGATATCCTGTATAAATCCTCAGTATTCGCTTTAACCACTAAATGCTGTCGCAAATTCATGTCCGACGTTCAACTTCTATGGCCGAATAAGGATCTGCTGCTCCGAGCTTCGGGCGACACCGGTTTCGAATGGGTGAGGGCGAATGACGCTAGGCTGCAAACGCCACTCAGCCTTGACTCGCTGAATGCAATGACACTAAACGCGCGGGCAAATGTCCTGGCTATTGGTGACGGCTTGGACGTTCTAGAGGGACTTGCATCTCGAACGAGTGTGTTAGACGGTGGAATTCGGCTTGTGTATATCGACCCTCCTTTTAATACCCAAGTCAATTTTCGACAGTACAAGGACTCAATGCAGCGCCCCATGTGGCTAAGCATGATGCGCGACCGCTTCTCGGCAATACGGCCGCTTCTTGCTGAAGACGCAAGTGTGTGGGTGCATCTCGACGACTCAGAAGTTCACCGGGCTCGTGCGGTGATGGATGAGGTTTTCGGCGAAAGCGCATTTGTCACCTCAGTCGTCTGGCAGAAGAAGACCACGCGTGACTCCCGGGCAGCATTCTCTTCAAACCACGACACGATCTTGGTTTATGCCCCAAGTGGGCCCAAGAAATGGAAGACATCGCGAAACTTGTTGGTCAAGGAAGATGCGCATCTGCGAAACCGCGACGATGACCCGCGAGGCCCCTGGTCTGATGCTCCCTTTACGGCACCTGGTTTTCGCAAGGCACAGCAGTACGAGATCATTACGCCAACTGGACAAGTACTGCGGCCGCCGCGCGGTCGGTCTTGGTATGCCACTGCGAGAACATATCTAGACTTGCTTGCGGATGACCGCATTTGGTTTCCAAAGGGTGGTGACGGTTCACCGCGAATAAAGCTGTTTGCGCATCAGATTAGGGGGTTGGTACCGTTCACAGTCTGGGGTGCTACAGAACTTGGAACGAATGATGATGCCAAGCGGCATCTGATGGCGATGTTCCCCGAGATCGAAGTATTCGATACGCCAAAGCCAGAGTCGCTTATGGAACGGATTATTCACATTGCGACGAATCCGGGTGAATTGGTCGTCGACGTTTTCGGTGGTAGCGGCACCACTGCCGCTGTGGCTCACAAGATGGGCCGCCGTTGGGTTGTTGCGGAGCGCAGCCAGCAGACTGTTCTTGATTTTCTGCTTCCGCGACTGCAACGAGTGATCGAAGGAAGCGACGCAGGAGGCATTACTGAAAGTATGTCTTGGAAAGGAGGCGGCTCCTTCGGTGTCGTCAATGTAGAACCGCGGCTAGGCAGGCTTCCTCAAAGGGCTCTTGTAGAAGATATCAAGCGGCGTTTGGCGGTGCGCCAGCGAAGTCTGTATTTAACCACTGGTTCTGAACCAACTAAGACCGAAGAAGGCCTTGCAACAGGAGTTCGGACCTAGAACCATCCGGGGAGCTTGCTTGTCAAAGGTCCCCTGTTGCCTTCACTCCCCCTTAATCCCCGCCGCCCTAACCACCGCCGCATTCTTCACCATCTCCCTCTTCAAGAACTCCCCATACTCCGCCCCCGACCCCCTGCCCACTGAAGCGGCCTGATCCTCAAAAGTCTTCTTCACCTCCGGCGTAGCCAGAATCTCATTCAGCTCTTTATTCAATCGCGCCAGGATCGGCGCCGGTGTCGCCGCCGGCGCGAACAGGCCAATCGAACTCGTCACGTTGAAGCCTTTCAACTCCGGCGTATCCGCCATCGGCGCCACATCGGGGCTGGCGGCCAGGCGCTCTTCCACGGTCACGCCCAGCGCCTTGATCTTGCCGGCCTTGATATGGGTGAGCCCGGTGGAGGGCACCATCAGCGCCAGGTCGATCTGGTTGCCGATCAGGTCGGTCACGATCTGCGGCGCCGCTTTGTAGGGCACATGCACGATGTCGATGCGCGCCTGCTGCCGGAACGATTCCATCGCCACATGCAGAAGGTTGCCCACGCCGGGGCTGGCGTAGTTGAGCTTGCCGGGGTTGGCGCGTGCGTAGCGAATCAGTTCCGCCATGTTGCTCACCGGCAGCCCCGGGCGCGCCACCAGCATCAGCGGCGTGATGTTGATGAGGCCGATGGGCGCCAGGTCCTTGAGCGCGTCGTACTTGACGGCGTCGGGCGTCACCAGCGGCGCGATCACGATGGCGCTGTCGGGCGCCACCAGCAGGGTGTAGCCGTCGGCCGACGCGCGCACCGCCTTCAGCGTGCCGACCACACCACCGGCGCCGGCCACGTTGTCGATCACCACCGCCTGGCCCAGGCGTTCGGCGAGCCGGGTGGCGACCATGCGCGCGGCATAGTCCACCGCGCCCCCGGCGGGGAACGGGACGATCACCGAGACCGCCTTGGCTGCCGGCCAGGCCGGGGCTTGTGCTGTGGCCAGGGTCGCCATCGTGCCGAGGGCCGCGGCGGCGAGGCATTTCAGGAATGTTGACTTGCGCATGGTCGAGAGTCCTTGGAAAAGTAAATAAGAATGGGTTTTCAGGCTTTCGCCTTCTTTGTCTTGCCGGTCGGCTTGTTGCTCGTAGTTGTCTGCGTGATGTCCGCGGCTGGCTCCGGCTGCCCATCCAGGCTGCAATATTTGAGCCACTTCGGACGCTGCCCGTGAAAGCCACCGCGCAAGGCCACGCCGCATTGGCACTCGCGCAGCACCGGCAGCCGGGCCACGGCGTCGATCAGCGCGTTCTCGATGCGCTCGTGCAGTCCACCGGCATAGTAGGCGTCGTTCATGCTACCGGGCCCGACATGGATCACGGCCGGCGCCATGCCCGCGCCGTAGTTGATCACCGGCGCGATCGACGCAAAGCACAGTTCCGCCTCGCGCGCCAGCGTCACTTCGGGCACCAGCGGCGTGCCGACGATGTCGGCTCCTTCGCGCTGCAGCGCGCGGATCTCGGCCGGTGTCTCGAAGCGTGGCCCTTCCACGCAGGCGAACACGCCGCGGTCTATCACCCGGTCCGGCATGCTGGCGGTGGCGCCCAGCAAGGCGTGGCGCACTTCCGGGCAGAACGGCTCGGTCATGTCCACCCGCACCCAGCATTCGTCGCCGTCGAACAGCGAGAGCGGCCGCGACTTGGTGCGGTCCAGGAAGTCGTGCGAGATCACGATGTCGCCCGGTCGCACGGCCGGGTTCACCGAGCCGATGGCGTTCTGCGAGATCACGCGCTGCACGCCGAGTTCGCGCAGCGCCCAGGTGTTGGCGCGGAAGTTGATCTTGTGGCTGGGTGTCGTCAGCTTCGGCCCGTAGCGCAGCACCACCGCCGCCTCGCGCGCACCGATGCGGCCGGTGAGCACGGAAGCCTTGCCCCAGGGCGTGGACACCTTTTGTTCGCGCCGGTCCTGCAGCAGGCGTTCGGACGCGGCGCTGGATATCAGGCCCACCGGGGCGGCGGATGCGGAAACACGGGGCTTGGTCTTGGTAGCAGCCATGGGTTGTGTCCTTGGTTCAAGTCGATGGTGGCGAAAGGGTGGCGCCTTGCCGGCGGATACCGGCGCGGATTTCCGGCTCGTCCACGCGCGTGAAGCGGCCCAGTTCGTAGATGGTTTCGCCATGCACCATCACGGCGTGGATGTGCTGCGGCCCGGCCGCGAACACCAGGTCCGACAACACGCGCTCGGGTGTCAGGCCCAGCGGGTGCTCCAGGTCCAGCACCAGCAGATCCGCCTCCTTGCCCGGCTCCAGGCTGCCGATCTTGGCCTGCCAGCCCAGCACCCGGGCGCCGTCGCGCGTGGCCATCGCCAGCGCGTCGCGCGCCGACAGCGCATACCCGTCGAGACTGTGCGCGCGCTGCAGCAGCACGGCAAACTTCATTTCCTGGAACAGGTTCAGCGCGTTGTTGCTGAGCATGCTGTCGGTGCCCAGGCCCACCGGCACGCCGCGCGCGCGCAGGGCCGGCACGGGCGCCACACCGCTGGCCAGCTTGGCATTGCTGATGGGGTTGTGCGAGACGGTCGCGCCGCTCTCGGCCAGGAGTTCGATCTCGGCCTCCTCCAGCCACACGCAGTGCGCCAGGATGGTGTTGGCGTCCAGGATGCCCAGCCGGTGCAGGTGTTCGATGGGGCGCCGGCCATGCCGCTGCTGCACGATCGCCACTTCCTCGCGGCTCTCGGCGGCGTGGATCACGAAGGGTAGCCCCAGCCGGTCGGCGGCCCGCTTCACTTCCACCAGCAGCTCGGGCGTGCAGCTGTAGGGCGAGTGCGCGCCCAGGTAGAAACGGCAGCGGCCGTCCGCGCCGAGTTCGGCGATGGCCTGCTGCGTTTCCTCCAGTGCCAGCGGCCAGTTCGGCCGACCCTGCGGGCGCAGCTCAGGCGAGTTCGCCAGCGCTCCGCCCAGTGAGCGCATGCCCACTTCCGCCGCCACCGACGCGAACAGCCCAGCGCCGTAACGCGTGCAGTCGCACGCCGTGGTGATGCCGCCGCGCACCATCTCCAGCACCGCCTGGTAGCAGGCCCAGCGGTTGTCTTCCAGCGTCAGGGGGGACGTATGCGGCGCAAGCGCCTGCGCCCACTGGAACAGGTTGCCGCTGTCACAACAGCCGCGGTGCAGGCTCAAGCCCCCGTGTGTATGGGTGTTGATGAGGCCGGGCATGACCACGCGGCCGCCGAGGTCCCACACGCGGGCGCCGGGTGCCGGCGGGCACTGCGCCGCGTCGCCGACCCAGCGCACCCGGCCCTGCGAAATCAACAATGCGCCGCTGGCAAAGCAGGCATGCCCGGCATCGCCGGTGTAGATGAAGGCATTGCGCAGCAAGGTGTCCATGATCGGGTCATTGTTACCTCTCATCCCGAAGTCCCTGCCTCCCGAGGCGATTCGGCCCTGCCCAGCGCATGCACTTCCACCGCCGCACTGCGCCCCTTCACCTGCACGGCCGGCAGCGGCGTCAGTTGCCACGGCCGGCGCAACAGCGCGCGGGTGCTGCCGCTCACCAGCATCTGCGTACCCAGAGTCTTGTTGAGTGACTGGATGCGCGAGGCCACGTTGACCGTGTCGCCTACCAGCGTGTACGACATGCGCACGCTGCTGCCGATATTGCCGGCCACCACGGTGCCCGAGTGGATGCCGATGCCGTGGTGCAGTTCCACCTTGCCCTGGGCGCGGCGCATGGCATTCCAGGCTTCGAGGCGCACCTGCATGTCCAGCGCTGCGGCCACGGCCTGGTCGGCGTGTGACGGGCTCGCCACCGGCGCTCCGAACACGGCCTCGATTTCGTCCCCGATGAACTGCAGCACCAGCCCGCCATGCGCGCGGATGGCGCCGTCCATCTCGGAGAAGTAGGCATTCAGGCTGGCCACCACCTCGGTGGCCGGCGAGGCCTCGACCCAGGGCGTGAAGTTGCGCAGGTCCGCGAACAGCACCGTCACCTCGCGCTGGCCACCACCCAGCGCGGCACGGCCGGCCAGGATCTCGTCGCGCACCTCGGGGCTCACATATTTGCCGAAGGTCTCGCGCATCTCCTCGCGCTCGCGCAGCCCGGCCACCATGCAGTTGAACCCCTCGGCCACCGCGCCGAGTTCGTCGTTGGAGACCACCGGGCAGGATGCGTCCAGCGCTCCCTGTTCCACCCGGGCCATGGCCTTCTGCAAATCGCGCAGGGGTGCAGCGACGCTGCCGGCCACATAGCCTGCCAGCCGCAGCGCCACCAGCAGGCCCGTGGTGCCGAGCGCCAACTGCACGATGATGAGGTTACGTACTATGCCTTCGGCAGCTTCGGCGTCGGCTTCCCGCAGGGCATTGGCGCGCACCAGCGTGGCCAGCGACAGGACACCCATGGGCAGGATGCTCATGAGCAGGAACAGCACCACCAGCCGCGTGCGCACGCGCAGGCGCGCCGCGCCCGACGCGCCGAGGTCGCCGGCCGGGAACAGCTCAGGAAGGCGTTCACGCCAGATCCGTTCGGTGGCCAGGAAGACGTATACCGCCACCACGGTGCCGGAGACGAAGATGATGAACAGGCTCTGGCGCACCGCGCTGCCCAGAACGAAATGGCCCGCCAGCAGCGGCCAGGCAAAGCCCCAGATCAATGCGGCGGCCATCCAGCCCGAGAACGACAGGACTGCGAAGAATGCCGGCACCATCAATGCGCGCCTGCGAAGCTCCGCCGCGCCGGCGGGCAAGGCTCCCCGGCCGCGTACGACCGGGCCGAACCAGCGTGCCGACACGATACGACCCGCCACGGACAACAGTGTGAAAGCCGCTGCGAAATATCCGAGCTCCACCACACCCGGGCCGGTGGTTTCAGCCAGGGCAGAGGGGTCCAGGAAGCGGAAGTAGATGAAGGTCAGCAGGGCGCCACCGAGGTTGCCCATCAGCATGGTCGCGACCAGCCGGCGCGTGTTGGCGGCGAGATGCGGCGGGGCTGCGTCCTG
>JANNDB010000969.1:0-3051 GCA_031387285.1 Betaproteobacteria bacterium
CATCCGACGGGTAGCAGGTTACGTGAGGCAACGGGTCAGCACCGGTAGCAAAACAGATGAGTTAATGCGCCGATCGGTGGCGCAATTGGCGCACGAGCGCGGCTGCAATGCCGGTTTGGGCAGGGCGGGCACTTGTCGTGCCCGATGTCTGACGAGTATCTCCAGCCTTGCGGCTGCCGGATCTCAGGAGATGTGGCCGGCGAGGGCGCCCGGATGAGCGGGCATGGGCGATGCGGTGACGGGCATCAGCCGGGCTGACTCAGCCAGTGGGGAATTGAACTGGGTCGATGCTGCGCCAACTTCATGTGGATTGCAACTGCAGTGGCGTCGAGGTATTTTCGCGATGGCGGACTGGCGGAGGGTTTGTGCTGGGGCTGTCAGCACTGCGGACAGCATTTCCCGTAGCCTTCGAGCCAGGCGCCTTACCCACCGCCGCGCGAGTCTTGCGTGAGAGGCGCCGATCGCGCGGCAGTGGATAAGCGCTTTCGGCCTGTCTTGGTCGGTTGCAGGCAGCAGGCTGCAGCGCATCCCCCAATAGGGTGGAGCGTCAGAGGCCGTGGCAGCGCCATATTGCGCCAGCCACCCAGCCCGTGCGAGCAAGTTCGGGCAGGCACCACCCCATGCCAGTTGCCAGCGCCTGCGCACCAGCAAAGCCGTATCGGCAAGGGGACGCACACGCCGATCCAGCCCCCGGCTCACCGGCGGCGGCCAGATCCAAGCTCTACAACCCGCGCCATCCCGAGCGCACGGTGCTGTACCGCGCCGTGGCCGGTCATCTGCAGACCTGGCTTGCGTTGTCTGGCGCCGGCCAGGTCGATGGCCAGGGCGACCAGCACCGCCCACCGACCTATGTAGAACAGGCATTTCGCAAATACCTGGAGTGCGGCATCTCGGCCCACGGTTTTGCGCGGGTGTGGTGCGAGGACTGCGCGCATGACTATCTGGTCGCTTTTTCTTGCAAGGGTCGCGCAGTCTGCCCTTCGTGTAACGCGCGGCGCATGGACGAGACGGCAGCGCACCTGGTGGACCATGTTTTTCCGCGCCTGCCGGTGCGCCAGTGGGTGCTGTCTGTCCCCAAGCGGCTGCGTTACTTCATGCAGCGCGACGGGGCGGCGCTGATCTGAACACCCATGTGCACTTCCATATTTGTGCGATCGATGGGGTGTTTGAGGCGCCGTGGGGTGACATCACCGCGGACCCGGCAACGCCACCGGGCGTTGTATTTCACCCAGCCAGCGGGATTGACGAGGCGGCCGTGGCCCAGGTGCAGGCCCAGGTGCGCAAGCGCAGCATCAGGGCCAGGTGAAGCCCAGTGGTCGGCCCAGTGGTCGTGGCGGCGCACGCAGAATGCGGGTTTTGAAGGTAGCTGCAGGGACGATATCTGGGCTCGCTGCAGGGACGATGTCTGGGCTCGGGTGGTTGGATTGCCTACCCCCCCCTTTGCCGAGCCATACACAGCGCCGCGGGGCCACTGTGGGCTCGGTGCACCACGATCGCCACCGGCCCCCGAGCAGACCACGCTGTACCGCCTGGTGCAGCAGCAAGCGGCCAGCTTCATCGCGCACACTGAAGCCAGTACCGGCAGTGAACTGCCCGGCTTCATCAAGGCTGAGCCCAGGCTCATACAGCACAGTGGACTGTTTGTGCCTGGAGAAGGGACTGGCCATTGGCTAGGCGTGGCCTGCAAGGCCGAGTTCGACGCCTTTCTGGAGCGCGGCATCCTGGCCCACGGGTTCCTGAGGCTGCGCTGCGGCGGGTGCGGCCACGACAAGCTGCGGGCGTTCAGTTGCAAGCGCCGCGGGTTCTACCCCTCATGCGGCGCATGTCGCAGACCGCCGCCCACGTGGAGGAGCACGTGATCGGCGCGCGTGCCGGTGCGCCATTGGGTGCTGTCGCTGCCGATCCCGCAGCGCGTGCTGCTGGCTGCGCGACGGCAGATGGCAGTGGCGATCACCGACGTGTAGTATTCGTTGAGGCACTCCGGTTCGTCGACGACTCGAGGGAATACTGCGAAAAACACCCAATAAAGGTATAATTTCGCCTCCATGGTTGCTTTTGAATTCGATCAAGCAAAGAGCCAGTCCAACTTGTCAAAACATGGGATTGACTTCAACGATGCCCAGCGGCTGTGGACAGACGCTGGGTTGCTTGAGATTCCGGCAAGAACAGATGATGAGGCACGCTATCTGGTGATCGGGCTTATCGACGCCATGCACTGGTCGGCGGTCATAACCTATCGGGGTCCGAATATCAGACTGATTTCGGTTCGTCGGTCACGCGTTGAGGAGGTGGAACTGTATGAAAGCTAAGACGTTCGAAAGACATTTTGACGCCGGCATCGATATCACCGAGTCTTTGGATTTGTCCAAGGCAAAACGTGTGTTGTTGGCGCCAAAACGCGTCAACGTCGACTTTCCAGCCTGGATGGTCGACTCATTGGATCGCGAAGCAAGTAAGCTTGGTGTCACTCGCCAGTCGGTTATCAAGGTATGGCTTGCCGAGCGCCTTGAGGCGTCTTCTACCAATGGCGGGTTGCACCGGGCGCGCGCCGATGCGGCGCCGCGCTGATCATGGATTGCGGCGCTCATCACGCGCGCAAGACGACTGGCTGCACGATCCTGACGCTTTGTGTTGAATGCCACCTAGAATCAACTGCAATTGCAGGCGTTGGTGGCAATTAATGCCATCAAGACGATGCGGGCGCGTTGGAAGAAACCGGAACGGTCAGCTGCAGATCTGATCGCCGGACTTGAGAAGCGGGGGATGCCACTGACCGCAGCGCACCTCAGACAAGCCGAGGCGCTGATTTGATTCGATGCCGCTCATACTTCATGACGGGATTTGGCCTTGACCATGTTTGCCGGTTCAGGCGTGGTCCGCGGTTCGATTCCTCCAGGCGGAATCAAACCGATGATGTTCCTGGCGGTGGACATCAAATCCCGATTTCATAGGGAGATACGGGCGCTTCCGCACAATCCCGCACTAGTCCGCAGGAGCACTCACCCGTTGTGAGAACGAGTTTGGATCAAGTCCGAACTCCGCCACCAGAAT
>JANNDB010000973.1:0-4299 GCA_031387285.1 Betaproteobacteria bacterium
GTTTTTCGCATTTTCTGATCTGAGGAGTAATTCATGGCTGTCGTGTTCAAAGGGTGGCGGGTCTGGGCGGGGCTGTGCGCGACGGGGCTGGCACTGGCTCTGGCGGCGCCCGGCGCACTGGCCCAGCAGGAAGAAAAGGTGCTCAACGTCTACAACTGGTCGGACTACATCGGCCCGGACGTGATCAAGAATTTCGAGAAAGAGACCGGCATCAAGGTTCGCTACGACAACTTTGACAGCAACGAAATCCTGCACGCCAAACTGGTCGCAGGCAAGACCGGGTACGACATCGTGGTGCCGTCCAGCCACTGGGCCGCGATCCAGATGTCGGGTGGCATGCTCGCCAAGCTCGACAAAGCCAAGTTGCCGAACCTGAAAAACATGGACCCGGACATCCAGGCCCAGATCGCCAAACTCGACCCCGGCAACGCGCACCTGGTGACGTGGTTGTGGGGCTACACCACCGTGGGCATCAATACCGACAAGGTCAAGGCGGCACTGGGCAATGAGCCGCTGCCTGACAACGTGTGGGAACTGGTCTTCAACCCGAAATACGTGAGCAAGCTCAAGTCCTGCGGCGTCAGCATGCTCGACGCGGGTTCGGAAATCCTGCCGCCAGCCCTGCAGTACCTGGGCAAGGACCCGTTCACCAACAACTCGGGTGACTACAACGAGGCGGCGGCCCTGCTCAAGTCGATCCGTCCGTACATCACCCTGTTCAGTTCCTCGGGCTACATCAACGACATGGTGAACGGCTCGATCTGCGTGGCGCTGGGCTGGTCGGGTGACATCTCGATCGCGCGCCAGCGTGCCATCGATACCAAGTCAGGCCAGAAGATCGAAGTGCTGATTCCCAAAAAGGGCGGCCTGCTGTTTTTCGACACCATGGCCATCCCGTCGGACGCGCCGCGGCCCAACAATGCGCATCTGTTCATCAACTACATCATGCGCCCGGAGGTACATGCCTCGCTCTCCAACCAGGTGCTGTACGCCAATCCGAACCGCGAAGCCAGGAAATTCGTGGTGCCCGAGGTGGCCAACAATCCGGCCGTGTTCCCGTCGCCGGCCCAGCTGGCGACCATGGTCGCTCCGCAGCCCATGACCAACGATACGCGCCGCCTGCAGACACGCGTGTACACCGCGTTCAAGACCGGGCGCTGAGTCGTGGCGGAGTCTTCCCGGGTGCCGCCGGCGGCGGCTGGCGCCGAGCCATTCCTGCAGATCAACGCGGTCGTCAAGCAATTCGGCGAGGCGGTCGCGGTCGACAACGTCACGCTTGACGTCAACAAGGGCGAAATATTTGCCTTGCTCGGCTCCTCCGGCTGTGGCAAATCAACCCTGCTGCGCATGCTCGGAGGGTTCGAGGTGCCGACCTCCGGCCAGATCCTGCTGGAAGGGCGCGATCTGGTGCGCCTGCCCCCGGACGAGCGGCCGGTGAACATGATGTTCCAGAGTTACGCGCTTTTTCCGCACCTCACGGTGTGGGACAACGTCGCGTTCGGCCTGCGCCGCGACGGATTGCCCAAGGACGAGATTGCCCAGCGTGTCGAAAAGATGCTGGCCATGGTGCAGCTCACGCCATACGCCAAACGCAAGCCGCACCAGTTGTCGGGCGGCCAGCAGCAGCGCGTGGCGCTGGCGCGCAGCCTGGTCAAGCGGCCCAAGCTGCTGTTGCTCGATGAGCCACTGGGGGCGCTGGACAAGAAACTGCGCGAGCGCACCCAGCTCGAAGTCGTGGACATCATCAACCAGGTGGGTGTGACCTGCGTGATGGTGACCCATGACCAGGAAGAGGCGATGACCATGGCGACACGTATCGGTGTCATGAGCGAAGGCCGCATCCTGCAGGTCGGCCGGCCCGGTGACATCTATGAAACGCCCAATTGCCGCTTCGTGGCGGACTTCATCGGCAGCGTGAACCTTTTCAAGGGCCGTGTCGTGGAGGATGAGGCCGATCACGTGATCATCGACACGGCGGAATGCCGCCACTATGTGAGCCACGGCATTACCGGGACGGCGGACATGGAGGTGCAGGTGGCGGTGCGGCCCGAGAAGATCTCCATTCAGTCCGATGCTCCGGTGGCGCAGGACTACGACAACCCGGCCGAGCTGGGATTCAACTGTGCCAGGGGCACCATTCACGATCTCGCGTACCTGGGAAGCCAGACCATCTACCACGTGGCACTGGCCAGCGGCGCCATGGTCAAGGTGACGAAGTCCAACGATGCACGCCACGACGAGGTGAAACTGGCCGCGGGTGATACTGTCCACGTCTGGTGGTGGGGCAGCGACCTCGTGGTGCTTACCCAGTAGCCGTTGCCATGGCCGATTCATCCCCCGCCACCGCAAGACTGCACGGCTCCCAGAGCCTGCTGCAGGATTTCATGGGGCGCCTGGGCCGGCGTTTTGTCATCGGTGTGCCGATGGCGTTCCTGCTGGTGATATTTGCCATGCCGTTCCTGGTGGTGCTGAAGATCAGCGTGTCCGAGATGGACGGCGTGCGCTTCCTCGATCTGTTCGCCTGGGACAACGGGCTGTTGCGGATCAACGCCCGGTTTGGCAACTACCAGACCTTGTGGACCGACGACCTGTACCTGCGTGCGGGCATTTCGTCGATCGGATTCGCCGGCCTCACCACGCTGATCTGTCTGGCCATCGGCTACCCGTTTGCCTACTTCCTTGCCCGCAGCCGTCCCGACATACGGCCCGCGCTGCTGATGCTGCTGATGCTGCCGTTCTGGACCTCGTTCCTGCTGCGGGTCTATGCCTGGAAGATGCTGCTCGCCGACAACGGCGTGTTCAATAACGCGGCGCTTGCCGTGGGCATGCTCGAGGAGCCGCTGAAGATGATGAACACGCCGTTCTCGCTGACGCTGGGTATGGTCTACACCTACCTGCCCTTCATGGTGCTGCCGCTGTATGCCAACCTGGTGAAGATGGACTTGCGCCTGCTGGAAGCGGCGCGCGATCTGGGCGCCACGCCGTGGCAGGCGTTCTGGCGCATCACGGTGCCGCTTACCAGAAGCGGCATCATTGCCGGGGCCCTGCTGGTGTTCATTCCTTGCGTCGGCGAGTTTGTCATTCCGGAACTGCTCGGCGGGCCCGAGACGCTGATGATCGGGCGCGTGTTGTGGGACGAGTTCTTCGCGAACAACGATTGGCCGATGGCCTCCAGCGTGGCCGTCGTGATGGTGCTGCTGATCGTGTTGCCGCTGGCCCTGTTCAACAAATACCAGGCCGAAAGCACGCTCGGGGGGCGCGCATGAACAACCCGCTGGGCGCCGCGGTCGGGCGGGTCTGGCTGGTCGCCGGCTTCGCTTTCCTGTATCTGCCGATCGTGACGCTGGTGGTATTGAGCTTCAACGAGAGCCCGCTTGTCACCACCTGGACCGGCTTTTCGTTCAAGTGGTACGGCGAACTCGCGGGGGACGTACCCATCATCGAAGGCTTCGTTCTTTCACTGAAGATTGCCGTGATGACGGCAAGTGCATCAGTGATCCTGGGCACCTTTGCCGCGGTTGCCATCACCCGTTACAAGCGGTTTCCTGGCCGCACCCTGCTCACCGGCATGGTCAATTCTCCTTTGGTGATGCCCGAGGTGATCATCGGCCTGTCGCTGCTGTTGATGCTGGTTTCCGTGCAGCGCGCCTTCGGCTACCCGGACCGTGGAATGATGACGATCTGGCTGGGCCACACCTTGCTGGGCATGGCCTACGCCACGGTGGTGATCACCTCGCGATTGCAGGAGATGAACCCGCAGCTGGAGGAGGCCGCCCTTGATCTGGGTGCAAAGCCCTGGCAGGTGTTTTTCCTGGTCACGTTGCCGCTGATCTCGCAGGCGCTGGTCTCCGCCTGGTTGCTCACCTTTACGCTGTCGCTGGACGATGTGGTGTTGTCCGCCTTTTTGTCCGGGCCAGGCTCCACTACCTTGCCGATCACCATTTTCAGCCGCGCGCGGCTCGGGCTCAATCCCACCGTCAACGCGGTTGCCACGCTGACCGTGCTGTTGGTCAGCATGGGAGTCATCGCAGCCAGCGTCTGGATGGCCAGGGCCGAGAAGCGGCGCGCGCGCGAGGTGGCGGCCGCCTTCCGGATGACCAGTTGATGGCACGGGCCGATTTACATTCTTTCCAGGAGAAACCATGAAGTTCAACAAACAACTACTCGTCGTCGCACTCGCGGCGGCCGTGCCCTGGACAGGGGCACAGGCCCAGACCAATGCCGAGCTGCTCAAGCAGATCGAGGTGCTCAAGGCGCAACTGGAAGCGCTCACGGCCAGGGTCGAGGCGGTCAGCAAAC
>JANNDB010000976.1:0-8647 GCA_031387285.1 Betaproteobacteria bacterium
GTGGTGGTGACCTGCCGCCCGATCGGCATCCTGAAGATGCAGGACGAGGCCGGCGAAGACGGCAAGATACTGGCGGTGCCGGTCGACAAGATCCTCTCCATCTATTCCCAGTGGCAAAAGCCGGAAGACCTGAACCCGCTACGGCTCAAGACGATTGCCCACTTCTTTGAGCACTACAAGGATCTGGAAGTCGGCAAGTGGGTCAAGATATTGGGCTGGGAAGGTGCTGACTCCGCCCGCAAGGAAATCATGGACGGGATTGCCAACTACAACAAGGCGCATGGAGGATGACGCTGCACTCGCCAGACGGTCCGGAGAAGGGCGGTGCGGCGCTCTGCGCAGCGGAATAAAGGGGGAGGCCGAAGGCCGGAGGACATCCGCGGAGCAGAGTGCCGTGCCGCCCTTCTCCAGCGAGCGCAGTAGCCCCTGCCCGCTCAGCGATGCGGGTCCGGAAACACCACCCCGTGCAGGCCGCCCTTGCGTTCGAAGCGTTTCCAGGCGCCCTCGGGTTGGGCCAGGCGGTCAGCCATGGCCCACCAGGCGCTGGGGTTGAGCCCGAGGCCTACGTGGCTGGCCAGGACTTCGATGTTTTCCGTATGCTGGTTCGATTTGTGCGGTGCCTGAATGCTGGCCTGCCAGGCCACAACGCCGTCAGTACGTGAAAAGATCGACGTGGTGGGCGCCGTGGGAGGGGTGGGCAGGTCGTACTGGTGGGTCTCGCGGCGGATGTCGCGACCACTGGTGAGTTCATATATGCGCCACGCGTTGGTGCTTTTGGGTGAACCTGAAAACGGGGTGCCCAGCGAAATGACGCTGCGCACCAGATGCGGCATTTCCTTGGCCAGTTCACGTGCATAGATGCCGCCCAGGCTCCATCCGATCAGGCTGACCTTGCCACCGCTGCTCGCGGCAGCCTCCTCCAGCTGCCAGCGCGCAGTCTTCAACACGCCGGCGCGCGGGCCGAAGTTGAAGCCCTGGTTCCAGCCGCTCGCCTTGTATCCACGCCCTTGCAGATAGGCACGCAAGGGAATTGTCGAAGCGTCGCTGGCAGCGAGGCCCGGGAAAACAATCACTGCATGGCCGTCGCCCATGGGCGCGCGCTGCAGCGTGAACCATGCGGGGACCACTGCGCCAAATTCCCATGGCGCACGCAACTCCATGGCCATCAGCCAGGCGCTGGGTGCGTCGAACTGGCCGAACGGGGACTCGGTTGCTGCCATGCTCACGCGCCGTTACCGGCCGGGACAACTGCCGTGGCGGGGCGTCCCGCAGCACAACAGCGACGATGGGTGGTGGTGATCAAGCCCGCTCTCCTCATGGTGGTTTGCCTGCATTCTATGGATGACGCCCGGTACGCCTGGTGCTGCAACGGCCCTTGCAGGCGCACAACAGTCGCACCCGTGACTCGCCGGCATCGCGGTTCGTTTGCATAATTCCCGGCGCGCCCGACGCGCTGATCAACTCCGGAGACACCCATGACCTTGAAGCTTTGTGGCTTTTCAGCCAGCAACTACTACAACCAGATCAAGCTGCAATTGCTGGAAAAGCAGGTAGCGTTCGAGGAAGAGCTGGTCATGACCGGCTCCACCGCGCCTGCGGTGCTGAACCGCTCGCCCATGGGCAAGGTGCCGTTCCTCGATACCCCGCACGGTTTTGTTTCGGAGTCCATCGCGTGTGCCGAGTACATTGAGGCGGCGTATCCACAGCACGCCTTGCTGCCCGCCGATCCGTTTGCAGCGGCCAAGGTACGTGAACTGGTGATCTATCTCGAACTGCACCTGGAGTTGGTGGCGCGCCAGCTGTATCCGCAGGCATTTTTTGGCGGCAAGATCACCGATGCCACGAAGGATGCGGCGCGTCCGTTGCTGGAGCGGGGAGCGGCAGCGTTTGCCCGCAGAGCCAAGTTTGCGCCGTTTGTGGCGGGCGACACGTTCACACTGGCCGACTGTGCTGCCATCGTGCATTTGCCCATTGTTTCGGGTGCATGCAAGATCATTTATGGAGAAGATCTGCTCGCCGCCGTGCCGATCAAGGCCTACATGCAGGCCGTTGGCGCCCGGCCGGCGGTTGTGAAGGTCAATGAGGACCGCAAGATCGACACCCAGCGCATGATGGACGCGCGCAAGGCGGCCAGCAAGGCTTGACGGGCGGGCCCTATAGCGGCAGCGCGTCAAACGTGGCGTAGGTGTTTTTCAGCCAGGTCTTGATGCGCTGGCGCTCCAGCATGCCCATGGCACTGGGGTCGTCCTTGTTGTGGATGGCGGCCCAGAAACTCGCGTTCTGCTGGTCGATCTTGCGCATGCTGCTTTCGTGCAATTGGCCCAGGTTGATGACCTGGCCTCCCAGCGCCTGAGCCTTCTTGAGCGCGGCTGAATCGTCCAGCAAGGCAAAGTCGCTGCCGCGTCCCAGATTGCGCACCACGATGTAATTGGGCCCGGCGCCATAGGTGTTGAGCAGGCGGTCCAGCAGGTCCACCGAGTCCTTGCCCGCATCGCATAGATGCCAGAAGTTCACGGTCACGCCCATTTCAGCCAGCAGCGAGAGCAGGTCGGAGTCGCGAATCCAGCGCGACAGGGGCGCGGCAGTCTGCGCGGCGAGATCGACGATGGCGCTGGTGGGCACGGCTTTAGCGGCTTCCTCGAACACGCCGGCGATCCGGTCCAGTCCCTCAAAACTGTCGACGATCACCGGTGACGCATAACCGGCATAAAACCGTGTGAACGAAGTGTGCGAGCGGTCGGTGTCGAATCCGACGAAGGGCCGGCCCTTGTCGATGAAGTACTGGGCCAGCACGCGGGCTGCGACGGATTTGCCGACACCGCCTTTTTCGCCGCCGATGAAATTGAGTGATCGCATGGTGTCTATCCCTTTCTGTACTTGGCCAGTATGACGGCAGGCGCCGGGTCAGCCACCCAGCTTCTTGACCAGGACCTGGCTCTTGCGGTCCCAGTTGTACATGCGCCGGCGTGCCTCCGGCAGCTTGTCCGGGTCGGCTTGCACAAAGCCCCGTTTGAGAAACCAGTGCATGGTACGCGTCGTGAGCACGAATATGCTGTCCAGCCCCATGCTGCGCGCGCGCTGTTCCACGCGTTTGAGCACCCGTTCGCCGTCGCCCTGTCCCTGGGAGTCGGGTGATACGGTGAGCGCGGCCATTTCCGCCGTGCGCGCCTCGGGATAGGGGTAGAGCGCCGCACAGGCAAAAATGACCCCGTCGTGCTCCAGGATGGTGTAGTTGCCCACGTCGCGTTCGATCTCGGTGCGACTGCGCTTGACCAGCGTACCGTCCTTCTCGAACGGCGCAATCAGCTGCAGAATGCCGCCCACATCGTCGGGTGTGGCCTCACGCAGGCTCTCGAGCTTTTCGTCGATGACCATGGTGCCGATGCCGTCGTGCACGTAGATTTCGAGCAGCAATGCGCCATCCAGCGCGAACGGAACGATGTGGCTGCGCTCCACGCCGGCCTTGCAGGCCTTGACGCAGTGCTGCAGGTAAAACGCCGTGTCGGTCGGTTGTTGCGCGGCAGGCAACTGCTCCAGCAGCTTCTCGGCAGTGGCCAGCGGCAGCTCGGTGTCGATCGCGTTGTCTTCGCTCTCGGGCTCGCCGGGGCGCATCAAGATGCCGGGAATCTCGGTGACGAAGATCAGCTTGTCTGCCTGCAGCGCAATAGCCACGCTGGTGGCGACTTCCTCCATGGTCAGATTGAACGCCTCCCCCGTGGGCGAAAAACCGAACGGGGAAATCAGCACCATCGCACCCATGTCCAGTGTGCGGGTGATCCCCGCCACATCGACCTTGCGCACCACGCCCGAGTGCTGAAAATCCACCCCGTCCAGAATGCCGACGGGACGCGCTGTGATGAAGTTGCCCGACAGGACCCGCACCGTGGAGCCGGCCATGGGGGTATTGGGCAGGCCCTGACTGAATGCAGCCTCGATCTCATAACGCAGTTGCCCGGCGGCTTCCTGGGCACAGTCGAGCGACACCTCGTCGGTAATGCGGATGCCGTGGGAGTAGCGCGCTGCGTGGCCCTTGGCCTTGAGCTGTTCGTTGACCTGCGGACGGAAACCGTGCACCAGCACGATCTTCACGCCCATGCTTTGCACCATCGCCAGGTCCTGTGCGAGGTGCTGCAATTTGCCGGCTGCAATGGCTTCGCCGCACACGCCCACGACAAAAGTCTGATTACGGAACTTGTGGATGTACGGCGCGACCGAACGGAACCACGGCACGAAGGTGAAAGTGAAGACGGCGGACATCGTTTCAGGTGGCTAGGGCGGGCAGAGCCCGATTATGGTTGAAGCACAGCGATCCCCACCCGGGCGCCGCAGTGTTGCCGGTTGCGCTGTGGATGCCGCGCGCGTGCGCCAGCGGCAATCAGGTGTTGGTATCCACCGCAACTTGGTAGGGTGCGAGCCTGTCAAGGTCGGGCAGCACACCCAGCCCTGGTGTGTCGGGCAGCGTGACCCAGCCATCCTCCACCGCGAGCGCACATACGGCCTCGCGCAACGGGTTCGGATTGGCGTCCACTTCGGCCCAGCCGTCCGTGCTGGCCGAGCCTGCCAGCACGTGCAGCGACGCCGCCAGCCCGACACCGCCGCCGAGCCAGTGCGGGCAGTAGGCGATGCCGTTCCGCGTTGCATTGCGCGCAACGGCCAGGCCGCCACTGACACCACCCCACTTGCCGACATCCGGCTGGACGAACCGCAGGTATCCGGCGTCAATGGCTTCATCAAACTGCGTCTGCCCGCGCAGGTTCTCACCGGCGGCCAGCGCGACAGGCGAAGTACGGGCCAGTTCGAGCCACTCGGCGTGTGGCCGGTCGGCGCCAATCGGCTCCTCGATCCAGTACGGCCGAAGAGGCACCAGCGCAGCAATGTGCTGCGCGGCATCCCCTGCCTGCCAGGCCTGATTGGCGTCGCACATGATGCAGGCCTCCTCCCCCAAAGCCAGGCGTAATGCGCTGAGGTTGGCCAGGTCGCGTTGCCGGCCGAAGCCGACCTTCAGCTTGAACGCCCGAAAGCCCTCTTCACGCTTGCGCAGCGCCACCTCCACCACATGGTCCGGTCCGATTCCGCTGGCATAGACGCGCACGCGGTTCTGCCCGCCCAGCAGTTTCCACAGCGGCTGGTGCTGGCGCCGAGCGGCCATGTCCCACAGTGCCTGGTCAACGGCTCCGATGATCTGGGCAAACGGGCCGGGCTCGCCGCACTGGATCGCCATCTGGCGCGTGCGCTGTTCGAGCATGGCGCGCACGGCAGCGGGCTCGGTTGACGCAAAGTGCTCCAGCAACGGCGCAAAGATGCTGCTGACCAAACGCGCGCGGTGCTCCGCGCCTACTTGCGGAAAATTGCAGAACACTTCGCCCCAGCCAAAGGCGCCGGTGTCGTCGGTTACGCGCACAAACAGCGCGGGCCGGTTGCGCATGGCGCCAAACGCGTTTGCAAGCGGTACGGATATGGGAGCCCGGAAAACCCAGCATTCCAGACGCGCGATGTGTGGTTCCATGGATTGGCCTGCCAACAATTGATAAGACCCATTGTGCGGGAAGGGTGTGCACGGTTGTCGGCATGCCCGCTGCGCCGATAATCCTGCGTGCCTTCGACCACTGAATCCCCCGCATTGCGCATCGACTTTCCCGAATCCCTGCCGGTCAGCGCGCGCCGCGAAGAGATCATGCAGGCGCTGCGCCAGCACCAGGTGATCGTGGTGTGCGGCGAGACCGGGTCCGGCAAGACGACCCAGTTGCCAAAGATTGCGCTGGCCATGGGGCGCGGGCGCTGTAATGCGCCGGTAGGCCAGGGGCGTCTGATCGGCCATACACAGCCGCGCCGCATCGCGGCGAGTTCGGTGGCCAAGCGTATCGCGCAGGAGCTCAACACGCCGCTGGGTGAAGTGGTGGGGTTCAAGGTGCGTTTCCAGGACCGGTTGGCGCGCGACGCGTCGGTGAAGCTGATGACCGACGGCATCCTGCTGGCGGAAACACAGTCCGATCCGTTGCTGCAGGCCTATGACACGATCATCATCGACGAGGCCCACGAGCGCAGCCTGAATATCGACTTCCTGCTCGGCTACCTGCGCCAGATTCTGCCGCGGCGGCCTGATCTCAAGGTGATCGTGACCTCGGCCACCATCGATGCGCAGCGTTTTGCCGAACACTTCGCCTCGCGCCACGGACCGGCGCCGGTCATCATGGTCTCGGGCCGCATGTACCCGGTGGAGCAGCGTTACCGGCCGTTTGAGGAAACGCGCGAGTTCGATCTGAACGACGCCATTGCAGCGGCGGTGGACGAGTTGTGGAGCGGCATGGGTCCGGCGGGCACGGCGAGCGTGGCGAACCGGGAGGGTGACATCCTGGTGTTCCTGCCCGGTGAACGCGAGATACGCGAGGCTGCTGACCACTTGCGCCGCCACCTCAGCCACCAACCGGTTCTGCGCCATGCCGAAGTGTTGCCGCTGTTCGCCCGTCTCAGTCAGGCCGAGCAGGACCGCATCTTCGATGCGCACCAGGGCCGGCGCATTGTGCTGGCGACCAACGTCGCCGAGACCTCGCTCACGGTGCCCGGCATTCGGTTTGTGATCGATGTCGGGACGGCCCGCATGAAGCGCTACAGCTTTCGCAGCAAGGTGGAGCAGTTGCTGGTGGAGCCCGTGAGCCAGTCGTCGGCGAACCAGCGCGCCGGGCGCTGTGGACGCGTCGCCGACGGAATCTGCATCCGCCTGTACGAGCAGCAGGACTTTGACCAGCGAGCGCGTTTCACCGATCCCGAAATCCTGCGCAGTTCGCTGGCCGGTGTGATCCTGCGCATGAAGTCCCTGCACCTGGGCGTGGTCGAGGAGTTTCCTTTTCTGGAGGCGCCGCAAGCACGCGCCATCACCGATGGTTACCAGCTGCTGGCCGAACTTGGCGCGGTGGACGATGCGCGCGAGCTGACCGCCGTGGGTACCGAGCTGGCCAAATTGCCGCTCGATCCACGGGTGGGGCGCATGATCCTGGAGGCGCGTGAGCGCCAGGCGCTCGATGAGGTGCTGGTGATAGCAAGCGCGCTGAGCGTGCAGGACGTGCGTGACCGCCCGCTGGATGCGCAGGGCGCGGCCGACTCAGCCCATGCCAAATTCGATGACGACAAGAGCGAGTTCAGCGGCTACCTCAAGCTCTGGAAGTGGCTGTTGCACGCCCGTGGCGACAAGGCAAGCGCCGAGCACCGGCTCTCGAACCGTCAATATGAACAGTTGCTGCGCCAGAACTTTGTCAGCGTACGCCGTGTACGCGAGTGGAAAGACATCCACTCGCAGCTGCAGACGGTGGTGGCGGAACACCGCTGGCGCATCAACATCCAGCCGGCCAGCTACGAGCAGCTGCACATGTCCATGCTGGCAGGGCTGCTTGGCAACATCGGCTGCAAACAGGACGAAGAGGACGTGTACCTGGGTGCGCGCGGGATCAAGTTCTACCGTCATCCGGGCGCCCATCTGGCCAAGAAACCGGGGCGCTGGATCCTGGCGGCCGAACTGGTCGAGACCACGCGGCTGTTCGGGCGTGGCATTGCTGCCATCGATCCGCAATGGCTCGAGCAGGTCGGCGGCCATCTGATCAAGCGCCAGCTGCTGGATCCGCATTGGGAGAAAAAGGCGGCCGAGGTGATGGCGCTGGAGCGTGCCACCCTGTACGGAATCGTGATCTACAGCGGGCGACGGGTGGCGTATGCGCGCATCGACCCGCAGGCGGCGCGGGAAATCTTCATCCGGGAAGCACTGGTGGCGGGCGAGTGGGAGACCCGGCTGCCATTCCTTGCGGCCAACCAGAAGCTGGTGGCCCAGGTGCAGGAGATCGAGCACAAGTCGCGCAGGCAGGACGTCCTGGTCGACGACGAATTGATTTTCGCGTTTTATGACCAGCAGTTGCCGCGTGACGTGTGCAGTGGCCACAGTTTCGAGCAGTGGTACCGCACCGAAGTGCGCAAGCAGCCCCAGCTGCTGATGCTCACGCGCGCCGAGTTGATGCGCCACGAGGCGGCCGGCATCACCACCAATGCTTTTCCGCGCACCGTGCGCCTGGGCGGGGTCGACTGTGCCGCCACGTACCTGCACGAGCCGGGCGACGCGCGTGACGGCCTGACGGTGACGGTGCCGCTGTTCGTCCTGAACCAGGTCAATGAAGAGCGCTGTGAGTGGCTGGTGCCCGGCATGCTGCGCGACAAGGTGCTGGCCTTGCTCAAGAGCTTGCACCAGAAGCCGCGTTCGCGTTTTGTGCCCTTGCCGGAGAGTGCCACGCGGATTGCCGCCCAGCTGTCACAACCCGAGACCTTTGGGCGCGGCAGCCTGGTTGATGTGTTGCACAAGCTGGTACGCGACGAAACCGCGCTCGACGTCAAGCGTGGCGACTTCAAGGTCGCCAGCGCCTGGAATGCACCACGCGCCTGCGCACCCCATTGCGACTTGAGCGCACCCAGGCTGCGCCCGGCCCCGAGTTGCCGCCCATGCTCGTCCACCACCACGAAATGCATGAGCAGGTGCGGACTCAGCGTCTCGACCTTGAAGTCGCCACGCTTGACGTCGAGCGCGGTTTCGTCGCGTACCAGCTTGTGCAACACATCAACCAGGCTGCCGCGCCCAAAGGTCTCGGGTTGTGACAGCTGGGCGGCAATC
>JANNDB010001002.1:0-2478 GCA_031387285.1 Betaproteobacteria bacterium
CTGGTGTGCGTGGTTACGGTGTTGCAACCGGCACGGGTGACCAGGGCATTTTGTTCTCGGCCGAGTTGCGCTATCGGACGGGCTTGGAAATTTTTGGGGCGCCTCTTGTCGCTTCCGGGTTCTACGATGTTGCGCGGGTGCAAGACCGCAAATCGATAAACGCCGTCAATACGCTCACTAATATTAAGGGTGGAAAAAATTTTTCAACCTTTGACTCTTTTGGCGTAGGCTTGAAAGTGGGTACCGAGGGCAAGTTTGTTGCCAATGCCACTATTGCGCAGCGTATTGGCGGCCCTTTCCCGATACCAACCGACGCGCAACCGCCGGCCGGGAGCAGCGAGCGAAGCCCTCAGATATGGGTATCGGCAAACTGGTGGTTCTAAGCCTTCGCAGCGCGTGATTGGGTCCGATCCGCGCAGCGCAGCACTAGTGGTTTGAGATTTCCAAGGTTCGTCCCATTACTCCGTTCAGGCAGGTTGACATGAAAAACTCCCATTCTCTTTTGCAGCCTGGTCAGGCCGTGCAAAGTGCTTCAAGCCGGCTGTTTCGTTATATGAGGGTCCGCCTGAGCCGCAAGCTGTGGGCTACTTACCGCTTTCGTAACAAAAGCATAGTCCCGCAGGTGCTGGCAGCCATGCTTGCAGGGTTTTGGGGCGTGGCGCAGGCCTTGCCAGCCAATGGCGTTGTGGTAGGTGGGCAGGCCACCATCAGCAGCCCGAATAGCCAGAATACGCTGATCAACCAGACCACCCCGCGCGCTGCCATTGACTGGAGGAGCTTCAGCATCGACAGAGGACAGACCGTCACCTTTGTGCAGCCCGATGGAAGTTCGGTAGCGCTGAACCGGGTATTGGGTGGTGATCAGTCCGCCATATTCGGGGCACTGAGGGCCAATGGCCAGGTGTTTCTGGTCAACCCGAATGGCGTGTATTTTTCCCCTACCGCGACGGTTGACACCGCCGCATTGCTGGTGTCCACCCTGGGCATGTCCACGCAGGGCTTTATGGCGGGTTCCAGCAAGCTCACGCTGTCTGGCACCGGCGCACCCGGTACTGTGCGCAACGAAGGCGTGCTCACCGCCGCGCCCGGCGGTTTTGTGGTGCTCGCGGGTGGTCAGGTGTTCAACCTGGGCGAAATAAACACGCCGCAGGGAACTGCGGCGCTGCTGGCAGGCAAAAGCATCACCATTGACCGGGAAGGTGATGGCTTGGTGCGTTTTGCGGTGGATGCGGGGGCCGTTCGTGCCTTGGTGGATAACAGCGGCACCATCACTGCCAATGGCGGCTCGGCCGTATTGCTGGCCTACGCCATCGACAGCGCCATGAGCACCGTGGTGAACCAGACCGGTGTCGTCCGCGCAAATTCGGTAGAGGAAAGAGGCGGAATGGTTACGCTGCGGGCCATTGGCGGCGACACCGTGGTGCGTGGGCGCATCGAGGCCAATGGGGCGACGGGCGGCACGGTCACCATTCTGGGAGACCGCGTAGGCCTGTTCGACCAAGCCAGTATCAGCGCCACGGGGCAAGGCGCCGGAGGCATGGTGCATATCGGTGGTGGCTACCAGGGGGTTGGCGAGGCGCAAAACGCCACGCGCACCGTGGTGGGCTCCGGCGTTACCATTGATGTGAGCTCGCTGGGCAATGGCAACGGTGGTGAAGCCGTGGTCTGGTCTGATGGCCGAACCGACTTTAACGGCGCTATCCTGGCGCGCGGCGGCGCGCGGGGTGGAGATGGTGGCTTTGTCGAAGTTTCTGGGAAAGGAATACTGGTCTTTCAAGGCAGCGTCACTACGCAGGCTGCGCTGGGTCGAGACGGCACGCTGCTTCTCGACCCCGACAACATCTTCATCACGGGCGGAGCGGCTAACAGTGGCGCGCAAGACGCACAGCTTGTAGACAGCCAGATATTGTTTGCCGAAGGGCCGGGCGCGGATTCAACATCAGCAAGGGCACCCTCGAGGCGCTGACTGGCAACATCATCCTGCAGGCTCAGCAGAACATCACGCTCAATGGGGGCGTTGCCCTCAACCTGGCCAATAAGACTGCCGGAGAAAGTGTCACGTTCCAGGCCGGCGGCAATATCGCTATTTCCGCCGGCAGTTCGATCACCACCGGTGGCGGCAACATTGTTCTGTCTGCGGGCGATAGCTCGGCAACCACGCCGAATGCTGCGGCCGCTATCAACATAGCCGGGTCGCTAAACGGCGGCGTCACGGGCGCGATCAACCTCACGACTACTGGCTCTGGCGGCATCGTCCAGACGGCGGGGACCATAGTTGCGACGGGTGCGACCACGGTGGCAGCGGGTAGCGGAAACATTACGCTGGCACAGGCTGGCAACAACTTCAGCACCATCTCGCTGACGGGTGGGGCAATAGATATCCAGGACACCGACGCATTGACGGTGAGCGCACTGACAAGCGGCGCGAACCAGGCGGTATCGCTGGTAGCCGGAGGCCTGCTGACACTGCCCGCAACG
>JANNDB010001022.1:0-1738 GCA_031387285.1 Betaproteobacteria bacterium
AGCGCTGGCAACTGGTGTGCGAACTCGTCGCGACTGCAAGCGATCCAGAAAAATCCCGCAGTGGGCGCGGTTTCCGGCAGCTGTGTAGATTCGGCCACGTTGCGCGGCCCGATCTGGAATATGCGCATGGGGTGGGGCCGACGGTGCGGGAGGGCAGCGCGCTACTGCTGACGCAGGGCCTGTGCCGCCTGCAGCGCGAAATAGGTCAGCACGCCGTCCGCACCGGCGCGTTTGAATGCCAGCAGGCTTTCCATCATGACCGCATCGTGATCGAGCCAGCCATTCTGTGCGGCGGCTTTGAGCATGGCATATTCGCCACTGACCTGGTAAGCGAAGGTCGGGACGCGGAAGGTGTCCTTGACGCGGCGCAGCACGTCCAGGTAGGGCATTCCCGGCTTTACCATCACCATGTCGGCCCCTTCAGCGATGTCCATCGCCACTTCGCGCAGAGCCTCGTCGGTGTTGCCCGGATCCATCTGATAGACCTTCTTGTTGCTCTTGCCAAGGTTGGCGGCAGAGCCCACGGCATCACGGAACGGGCCGTAAAAGGCGCTGGCGAATTTGGCGCTGTAGGCCATGATCCGGGTGTGGATGAAGCGGCGAGCCTCCAGCGCCTGTCGGATGGCACCGATGCGCCCGTCCATCATGTCGCTGGGCGCAACGATGTCGACTCCGGCTTCGGCTTGTACCAGGGCCTGCCGGACCAGCACCGCGACGGTCTCGTCATTCAGGATATAGCCGTCGGTGGCAGGGTCGGGGTCGAGCAGGCCGTCCTGCCCGTGGCTGGTGAAAGGATCGAGAGCCACATCGGTCATGATGCCCAGCCCTGGGAACTCGCGTTTGAGCGCACGCACAACGCGGGGTACCAGGCCGTCCGGGTTCAGCGCCTCGTCGCCGGCGGGTGTCTTGAGCGATGGATCTATCACCGGGAACAGCGCCATGACGGGAATGCCTAGTTCGACACACTGCTGCGCGACCGGCATCAGCAGATCCAGGCTGAGTCGCTCGACACCGGGCATCGACAACACCGGCTGTCGCTGATGTGCACCGTCAACAACAAAAACCGGATAGATCAGATCGTGAACGCTGAGAGCATGTTCGCGCACCAAGTTGCGCGTGAAGCTGTCGCGGCGCAATCGGCGCGGTCGGCCCGAGGGAAATGGTGCAAAGACGGTCATGTTGAAAATTGTGCCTGATTGTCGTTGCAGCGACAGATTTGTAACAAATCGCTTGAATGCGCGGCACTTCTTTGCTAGATTGCAACCGGGTGGTTCGCCGCCCCCCGCTTTTCCTCCCTGAGCGGGGCCTTGATGTGTGACAGCAGAAAAGGCTTCTCCCCAGCCATTGCGCTGGGGTTTTTTTTCCTGCTGGGGTTTTACTACGCTGTTGGCCCAAGCTCTGTAACTTGGGCAACCGGCACTGAAAAACCCCTTCGTGCCGGAAATCAGGCTAACTTGTGGCTGTGTGAATCGGGGTTTGGCGCGGCTCTTTTCGCTCACCCGATGCGGCTGCCAGAAGCGCTGGACGTCGGCAAAGCGGCGATGGACTAAACCGCTGTCGCGGTAGTCTGCGAGCCGGCATGTGTGGTGAGCGCCTACTTGGTTGGTGACTATGTTGTGAATTGAGGCAATTGGCCTCGTTCACAACAGGAGTACCGCCATGCAATCATCGATTTCAACCGTCTCCCCCCTGCGCCAGCGCATGGTGGAGGACATGCGAATGCGCAAGCTCGCACCCA
>JANNDB010001027.1:0-2228 GCA_031387285.1 Betaproteobacteria bacterium
AGCCACGGAATGAGCCAGCGGAATTGCGCGAGATGGTCAAGTTGCTGCGCCTGCCCTGCCACCAACCCGACCCCCGAAAGGGACCAGGCGGCGAAGGCGTGCAGCACCCATACACACACAGACCAAGTGGCGAGTAGCGCCAGAACCAGAGACCAGGAAATTGCGTAGAGCATTGAAAGTCCGTTACCGCATCGATCAGAGAACCCGATGGTGCCAATCCCGGGACTTTCAGAGAAGCAGGAAAATGCGTCGGTAAATTCCTTTTTTTACGAATTAAATTGACATTTAAATCAGTTTAAACATGTCTATTTGCCAATAAACTTGGACCACTTTGGAGCGCTGGCGGCATCGCCATGCGCATCAACCGGGCGCCCGTGAGGGGCCGCGGACCCCCAACCTGAAAGGATCCCATGCAAACAATCGCCCCGCTCTGGCTCTGGGCCATATTCACAGGCGTCGTGCTGGTGTCGCTGTTCATCGACTTCGTTGTTCTCAAAAAGCAGGGCGCGCAGGACATCGGTGTCAAGGAGGCCTTGAACTGGTCACTGGTCTGGATCGCCGCGAGCTTTCTGTTCAATGCACTCTTCTGGTGGGCCGTGAAAGACAGTACGGGCTCGGTGGAAGTGGCGAACACCAAGTCGCTCGAGTTCCTGACCGGTTACCTGATTGAAAAATCGCTGGCAGTAGACAACATCTTCGTCTTCCTGATGATCTTCACCTACTTCGCCGTGCCAACGCACTTCCAGAAGCGGGTGTTGATGATCGGCATCATCGGCGCGATCGTGTTGCGCACCATCATGATCCTGGTGGGCGGCTGGCTGCTAGCCGAATTCCACTGGGTCCTGTATGTCTTCGGTGCGTTCCTGATTCTCACGGGCGTGAAGATGTGGTGGGCCGCTGGCAAAGAGCCCAATCTGGATGACAACCCGGCCTTGAAGCTGTTGCGCAAGCTCTTGCCGGTCAGCAGGAACTACGACGGAGAAAAGTTCTGGACGGTGGAAAACGGCAAAAAGATCGCCACGCCACTGTTCATGGTGATCTGCCTGATTGCGCTGACCGATGTGATCTTCGCGGTCGACTCGATACCTGCGATCTTTGCCATCACCAGCGACCCCTTCATCGTGCTGACCAGCAACGTGTTTGCCATTCTGGGGCTGCGAGCCATGTACTTCTTGCTGGCGGCTGTCGCCAACAAGTTCCACCTGCTCAATTACGGCTTGGCGGTGATTCTTGTTTTCATCGGAACCAAGATGTGCCTGATCGACGTCTACAAGATCCCGGTGCTTTTCTCGCTCGGTGTCGTGGTTGGCATCCTGGCGCTGACCATGCTCCTGAGCGTTCGCACGGCAAAACCCGAACCCAGGCACTGACGCAACGGCTACATGGCCGGTTGCAGCAGGCGCTGCACCAGCGGGTGCTGCACTTTCTTTTCGGTGCCGATCGCAAAGAAGTGCTCCGTGACACCGTCGCAATGGCCGAGGCGCTGGACGGCGTAATGCGCCAGCAGATCGTCATGCACCCATTGCGCGGCCGGGAAAACGCCCATGCCGCTGGCACCGAAGGTCTTGAGCAGGGCACTGTCGTCAAACTCGCCCACGATGCGTGGCCGGATGGCACGTTGCTCCAGCCAGTGGTCGAGGCGCGTGCGCACGGCGTTGTGGGTGGTGGGCAGGAGCATGGGCACGTCCGCCAGGCACTGCGGAAAGTCCTTGCGCGTGGCCTCCTCCCACGCCGTCGTGCCGTACCAGCCGATCGGCGAAGAACCCATGGCGTGGCTGTAGAGCTTGATGTTGGGGTTGGCCGGGGCCGGCCGGTCTGACAACACCACATCCAGCCGATGCAGGGCCAGGTCGCCCAGCAGTTCGTCCAGCCCGCCCTCGTGGCAAAGCAGGCGCAGATGCGGCTCCGACACCACGCCATGCAGGAGGCGGCGAACCACGAGTTTGGGCAGTCCGTCGGAAACGCCCACTGCAAGGCGCATCGCCGGCGTGCTGACGGCATCACGCACCAGGTCGGGCAAGTGCTCGCCCAACTGGAAAATCAGATCGGCCTGCCGCATCGCGACCAGCCCTGCCTCCGTGAGCACAAGCCCGCGCCCGGCGGGCTTGAGGAGTGCATAACCCAGCGAACGCTCCAGTTCCCGCACCTGCGCACTCACGGTTTGCACGGCCATGTCGAGTTTCTCCGCAGCACGCGAGATGCCACCCTCTTTGGCCACCACCCAGAAG
>JANNDB010001029.1:0-7508 GCA_031387285.1 Betaproteobacteria bacterium
CCGATCTGGTCGCCCGCGCTGCCACCGCGCAGGTGGGTCAGCAGCGCGCCCGTCACGCCATCAAACAGGTAGACCGCTCCCGCGTTGGCGCCACCCAGGTCATCCTGCGGATTGCGGACCAGGACGCGCGTGTCGTTGAGGAAACGCTGCAAATTCTGCCCGAACAGATCGTTGGCGCCCGGATTCGGGTCCAGCAATTCCACGGTCGAGCCGGCCGAGATCACCGGTGCCTGGATCAGTATGAATTTCGGATCGAGCAGGAAAGTGCCTGCAGTTCCATGGGGCGCGCTGGCGTTGGGTGTGCCGCCAAACTGGGTTTCCTGCTTGCCCGAAACTTCGATGAAGCCGCCGTTGCCGCCGACGGCGCCGCCACGCGCTTCGACAACGCCGGCAAACCGGGTGCTGCCGTCGGACCAGGTCACCACGTTCCCACCATCGCCATCCACGCGCGCATTGGCCTGGACGCTGGTGGATGCCGTCACCACCACGTTCTGTGCGTTCGGCACTGACGCATCGGCGCCCGCGCGTCCGCCACCCAGGCGCACCGCTCCGCCGCCCGCGTCGCCATTGGCCACTATGTGCGCACCGGCAAATACCAACTCGCGCCCGCTGACGGTGACGTTGCCGCCAATACCGGTGCTGGCGCTCGCGTCCATAGTCGCCGAGCTGAACAAGTGGCCATTGCCCTCTGCCGCGGCATCCACCGACAACGTGATCGTGCCTCCGGTCTGGGTACCCGTGGCGGACACCAGGGCGCTGGCGCTCTGCACCACGCGGCTCTCAGCCTGCAGCGTTACGCTTCCGCCCACCCCGCCGGGGCCATCCGCCCGCACCACGCCCTCCTGCAGCAGCCGGTCGCCCGTGACCACCACGCTGCCCCCCAAAACGCCGCTGGCGTTGACCTGCGCATCGCGTTCAATGGCAACCAGGCCATCGGCGGCAGTGAGCAGGATCGAACCGCCACGCGGCAGAGCGCGTGGGCCGGCTGGTGCCAGCGCCTGCGCGCTGACGCTGGCGCCGGTATCCACCACCACGTTCCCCGCGGTAGAGGTGACCTGAACCTGTCCGCCGAGGCTCTGGCCGTCGGCATTCGTCACGCTGTTAGCGCCGAGCGTGACATTGCCCAGCGCCTTGAGCACCAGCTTTCCGCCGTCGCGCGACAAACTCTGGGCCTGGATTGCCCCGGAGTGCGTCAGTGTTCCGGCAAATGCACCGACCGCGCCACCGCTCAAGTTGCCCAGGTTGATAACCTGGTTGTTCCTGCTTTGCACCGAGAAAGTGATGTCATTGAGGTTGCGACCGGTAATTTCAACCGCTTCGCCGGCCGCCAGAATGATGTTGCCGCCCTGGGTGCTGATGACTGCATTGCCGTCTACACCGACATTCGGCGCCAGCAGGTAGACGTCGCCATTGCCAGCGGTGATGCGGCCCTGGGCCTGGATGTCGGCCGCTTCGCCCTGGCGCGCGAAGCGCAGCTTGCCACTCTTGAAGTCCTCGTCTCGCATGGACAAGGTGGACGCAACGAAGCCCTGGGTGTCGATGACACTGCCGGCGCCAAAGACGATGCCGTTGGGGTTGATCAGGAAAACCCGGCCGTTCGAGCCCAGGGTGCCATCGATCTGGCTCTTGAGACTGGGGTTCTGCGTCTGGACCCGGTTGAGCACCGCGCTGCTGGCACTTTGCTGCTGGAAGTAGGTGGTTTCGCCGGCGCCGATGGAGAAGCTGTTCCAGTTGATGATGGCGCCGGGCGTGTTGGTGACCGTGAGCCGGTTGCCCTGCGTTTGCAGCACAGCCTGACCGTTGACGACCTGTGCCCCGGTTGGATTCGCCAACACGACCCCAGGAGTCGCGTTATAGATAGCCGCCAAGGACAAGACCAGGGCACGGCGTCGAAAACCGCGGTGTAATTGCATAGATTTCTCCAGACTTCAATCCGGGCGCGCATCGTGGCGCACCGCTCCCGCAAACCGGCTTGATTGGGTCACATTTTCACCCATTTGTCCAGTGAAAACGCGTTGCACACCACGGCCGGGCAATAAAAAGAAACCCGGATAATCCGTGCGCATGAATCCCCTCCTGCGCCGTCTGCACCCGTACCCGTTTGAGCGTTTGCGCGCACTGTTTTCGGGCGTCACGCCCAATCCCGACCTGCGGCCCATCAGTCTGGGCATCGGTGAACCCAAGCATCCTGCCCCGCCCTTTATTGCCCAGGCCTTGAGCGACGCCGCACACCAGACCCCCAGTGCACTGTCGGCATACCCTGCAACTGCCGGTGAGCCTGCACTGCGGACCGCTTGTGCCGCCTGGCTGCAGCGCCGCTACCGGCTCAGCGTGGACCCGGCCACCCAGATACTGCCGGTCAACGGCTCACGCGAGGCGCTGTTTGCCCTGGTGCAAACCGTGGTGGATCCGGGCGAACCACGCGCGCTGTCGCCTCCCGTGGTGCTTTGCCCCAATCCGTTCTACCAGATCTACGAGGGTGCCGCCCTCTTGGCGGGCGCCGAGCCACACTACATTGCAGCCGACCCGGCGCGCAACTTCGCACCGGACTGGGGCAGCGTCAGCGAGGCGGTCTGGGCCCGCACGCAGTTGCTGTTCGTCTGCTCGCCGGGCAACCCGACGGGTGCCGTGTTGCCCCTGTCCGAGTGGGAAAAGCTATTTGCCTTGAGCGATCGCCATGGTTTCGTGATTGCCTCCGACGAGTGTTACAGCGAGATCTATTTCCGCGAAGAAGCGCCCCTGGGTGGGCTGGAAGCCGCGGCGCAGCTCGGGCGGGGCGATTTTCGCAATCTCATCAGCTTCACCAGTCTGTCCAAGCGCAGCAACGTGCCCGGCATGCGCAGTGGCTTCGTGGCTGGAGACGCCGCACTGATCAAGCAGTTTCTGCTCTACCGCACGTACCACGGCAGTGCCATGGGGCCGGTGATACAGGCGGCCAGCATCGCGGCCTGGAACGACGAAGACCATGTGGTGGCAAACCGACAGATGTACCGGCAGAAGTTCGCGCAGGTGACGCCGGTCCTGGCTGAGGTGCTGGATGTCGCCCTTCCGGACGCCGGCTTTTACCTGTGGGCGCATGTGGGACGCAGCGACACGGAGTTCGCGCGCGAGCTGTTCGCTCTTTACAATGTCACGGTGCTGCCTGGCAGCTTTCTGGCAAGGGATGTGGATGGCGTCAACCCGGGCGCGCAGCGCATCCGCATGGCGCTGGTTGCTGAAACCGCCGAATGTGATGAAGCAGCCCGCCGCATTGCCAGTTTTGTGCGCTCCAAGGCAAGTTCCCCCTGAAATCACGGTCCCAACACTCATGACACAACAACTCCAATCCATCATCGACGCTGCGTGGGAAGACCGCGCCAACATCTCCGTCAAGGCCGCACCCAAAGAGGTAGTGGACGCGGTAGAACACGTGATCTCCGAGCTCAACAACGGGCACTTGCGTGTTGCCACCCGCAGCGCCGTCGGCCAGTGGACCACGCACCAGTGGATCAAGAAGGCCGTCCTGCTGAGTTTCCGCCTCAAGGACAACGCCGTGATGCGCGCCGGTGACCTGGGCTTCTTCGACAAGGTGCAGACCAAGTTCTCGCACCTGGACGAAGCGCAGATGCGCGCCACCGGCGTGCGCGTGGTGCCCCCGGCCGTGGCACGCCGCGGGAGCTTTATAGGCAAGGGCGTGGTGCTGATGCCCTCCTATGTGAATATCGGCGCCTACGTCGACGAGGGCACCATGGTGGACACCTGGGCCACCGTCGGCTCGTGCGCGCAGATCGGCAAGAACGTGCACCTGAGCGGTGGCGTTGGAATTGGCGGTGTACTCGAACCGATGCAGGCGGGGCCAACCATCATCGAGGACAACTGCTTTGTCGGCGCGCGCTCCGAAGTGGTCGAAGGTGTGGTTGTCGAGGAGAACTCGGTGATTTCGATGGGCGTGTACATCGGACAAAGCACCAAGATCTACGACCGCGCGACCGGCAGCGTCACGTATGGCCGCATTCCCGCCGGTTCGGTTGTGGTTTCGGGCAACCTGCCCAGCGCAGACGGCAAGTACAGCCTGTACTGCGCCGTGATCGTCAAGCGGGTGGACGCGCAGACCCGCGCGAAAACCAGCCTCAACGAGTTGTTGCGCGACTGATCGCGCCTGCCCCCTCACCCAGCACAAGGATCACACCATGGCGACGACGGCACCCGGCACGATGGAGCGCATCCTGCGCCTGATGAGCGACAAGAAGGCGTCCGACGTCTATCTTTCGGCGCATTCACCGGCGCTGATCAAGATCAACGGGCTGTGTATCCCGATCAACAACCAGGTGCTGCCGCCCGATGCAACGCGCAACCTGCTCGCCGAAGTGGTGCCGGCCGATCGCATGGTGGAGCTGGAGACCACGGGCGAGCTCAACATGGGCTTTCCATTGGCGGGGGTGGGGCGGTTCCGGCTGAGCGCCATGCGCCAGCGCGGCTCCATCGCAGCGGTGATCCGCTTTATCACCAACGACATCCCGGCGCTGGCCACGCTGTCGCTGCCGGCGGTGCTGGGCGACCTCATCATGGAAAAGCGCGGGTTGCTGCTGATGGTGGGCGCGACCGGCGCGGGCAAGAGCACGACTCTGGCGGCGATGATCGACCACCGCAACGAAGCGGTATCCGGGCATATCCTGACGATCGAAGACCCGGTGGAGTTCCTGTTCAAGAACAAGCGCTCGGTGATCAACCAGCGTGAGGTCGGAACCGACACCGAATCGCTCCAGGTGGCTTTGCGCAACGCCCTGCGCCAGGCGCCGGACGTGATTCTGGTTGGCGAAATCCGGGACCGCGAAACCATGTCCGCCGCGCTCGCCTATGCCCAGTCGGGTCACCTGTGTCTGGCCACGATGCACGCCAACAACAGTTACCAGGCGCTCAACCGCATCCTGAGCTTTTACCCGGTCGAAGTACGCCAGACCATGCTGGGCGACCTGGCCGCAGCCCTCAGAGCCGTGGTGTCGCAGCGCCTGCTGCGCACGGTGACAGGGCAACGCACACCTTCGGTGGAAATCCTGCTCAACACCAAGCTGATCGCCGAGCTGATCGAAAAGGGCGATTTCTCCGGCGTCAAGGAGGCCATGGAGAAGTCGATGGCTGAAGGCTCGCAGAGCTTTGAGGCCGACATCGCCCGCCTGATCCTGGACGGCACGGTTGATCGCAAGGAAGGCCTGGCCAACAGCGACTCGCCCACCAACCTGATGTGGCGCATGCAGAACGACTTCACCAAGGCCATGGCGCCAGCGCCGCAGGACGATCCGGACGACGAACCCTCCTTTACCGAGATCACGCTGGACGTCAAGCACGGATGACGCCTGCAGGCACCGTCGCGCAACTGGTTGAACACGCTGCCCACGCGCTCGAGCAGGCCGGCGTGGGCTTCGGCCATGGCACCACCAACGCTTTCGACGAAGCCGCCTGGCTGGTACTCTGGCAACTCGGTCTGCCGCTGGACACCGATCTGACGGGTGGCGACGGCCTGGGTGCCGAACCGGTGGATGCGGCGGCGGCCGCACAGGTCGCCGGGTTGCTTGAACAGCGCATAAGCACCCGACAACCCGCCGCGTACCTGACCGGTGAAGCCTGGCTGCAAGGCGTTCCATTCATCGCCGACCGCCGCGCCATCGTCCCGCGCAGCCTGATAGCCGAATTGCTGGTTGCCGGCGATCTGGACTGCTTCCTTGCCAGCGGCTGCCAGCGCGTGCTCGACCTGTGCACGGGTGGCGCCAGCCTCGCGATTCTTGCTGCACGGACCTGGCCCGCACTTTCGATAGTCGCCACCGACATTTCGGCTGACGCGCTGGCCCTGGCGCGATCGAACCTGGAGCGCCATGGGCTTGCTGATCGCATCCGCCTGCTGCAGGGTGACGGGCTTGGCGCTGCAAGTGGGCGCTATGGCCTGATCCTGTGCAACCCCCCTTACGTGAACAGCGCCAGCATGGCCCGTCTGCCACCGGAGTACCAGTCCGAGCCGGTTCTGGCGCTGGCCGGTGGCGTCGACGGCATGGACTTTGTACGTGGCTTGCTGCGCGACGCGCCCCGCTTCCTGGAGCCCGACGCGGCGCTGGTGCTGGAAATCGGCAACGAGCGTGACCATTTCGAAGCGGCGTTTCCGCGCCTGGAGGCGATCTGGCTGGACACCAGCAGCGGCGCCGACCAGGTGTGCGCACTGACCTGTTCCGCATTGCGTGCCTCGACCCTTACCCCATGATCCAACTGAAGAACCTCACGCTGCGCCGTGGCACCAAGGTGCTGCTGGACAACACATCCGTCACCCTCAACCCGGGCGAAAAGGTAGGCCTGGTGGGGCGCAACGGCGCCGGCAAATCGTCCTTGTTCGGCCTGCTCGACGGCTCCTTGCATGAAGACGCCGGCGATTTCAGCGTGCCCACCCAATGGCGCATGGGCCAGGTGGCGCAGGACATGCCCGAGACCGACCAGGGTGCCACAGACTTCGTGGTGGATGGCGATACGCGCCTGCTGGCCGCACAGTCTGAAGTGCAGGCCGCCGAAGCCGGCGACGACGGCGATCGCATGGCGCATGCGTACATGGAACTGCAGGACGCCGGCGCCCACGACGCACCCGCGCGTGCGCAGGCGCTGATCCTCGGCCTGGGCTTCAAGACCACGGAGCTGGACAAGCCTGTGAACAGTTTTTCGGGCGGGTGGCGCATGCGCCTGCAACTCGCCCGGGCGCTGATGTGTCCGGCCGATCTGCTGCTGCTGGACGAACCGACCAACCACCTGGACCTGGACGCGCTGGTCTGGCTGGAAACCTGGCTCAAGCGCTTCGAGGGCACATTGCTGGTGATCAGCCATGACCGCGAGTTCCTCGACGCCGTGACCAATGTCACGCTGCATATTGACGCGGCCAAGCTGGTGCGCTACAGCGGCAACTACAGCAAGTTCGAAGACATGCGCGCCGAGCAGATGGAACTGCAGCAAAGCGCGTACTCGCGCCAGCAGGACAAGATCGCGCACCTGCAGAAGTTCATCACCCGCTTCAAGGCCAAGGCCAGCAAGGCGAAGCAGGCGCAAAGCCGGGTCAAGGCGCTCGAGCGCATGGAAAAGATCGCGCCGCTGCTGGCGGAGGCCGATTTCAGCTTCGAGTTCAAGGAGCCGGCCAACCTGCCCAACCCGATGCTGGCCATGCGCGGGGTGAGCTTCGGATACCCGCCCCTGCCCGACGCCCCTGTGGGTACGGGCCCGAGCGTGATCGTGCGCAATGTGAGCCGCTCCGTCCTGGCGGGGCAGCGTATCGGCATTCTGGGCGCCAACGGGCAGGGCAAGTCAACCCTGGTAAAGACCGTGGCACGCGAACTTGCCCCCATCGGCGGAGAGATCACCGAAGGCAAGGGGCTCAACATCGGCTACTTCGCGCAGCAGGAGCTCGACGTGCTGCGACCGGCCGACAACCCGCTCGAACACATGATCGGCCTGGTGCGCGAACTGACCGCCGCCGGGCGCATCAGCGGCCAGGCAACGCGTGA
>JANNDB010001033.1:0-4006 GCA_031387285.1 Betaproteobacteria bacterium
GCTTTGACTCATGGACGCGGACCAGGCCGGCATGATGCATACGCTGATGGCCGGCGTCGACATGTCGGAAAACGGCCAGGCCATGGACGCGATCCGCGAGGTCGGGCCGGGCAAGCACTTCCTGGGCTGCGCCCATACCCAGGCCAATTTCGAGACCGCCTTCTACCGCTCGCCGATCACCGACAACAACAGTTACGAGCAGTGGGAAGCCGAAGGTGCGCGCGACCTGGCGCAACGCGCCAACGCTACCTGGAAGAAAAACCTGGCCGAGTACGAAATGCCGCCGATGGACGTGGCAGTGGATGAAGCCATCCTGGATTACGTGAATCGGCGCAAGGCCTCGTTCCCCGACTCCAACGTCTGAGGTTGAGGCCCATGATGGCGGACACCCATTGCGGCTCGTGTCTGTGTGGTGCCGTACGCTACGAAGTGCGCGGCCCCCTGCGCGACAGCATCGCCTGCCATTGCAGCCAGTGCCGCAAGACCAGCGGGCATTACTGGTCGGCGACCCGCGCCAAAACCGCGGACCTGCACCTGCTGGCAGACAGCGGGCTGCGCTGGTTCCGCTCTTCCGCCGGGGCGGCGCGCGGCTTTTGCCAGCACTGTGGGTCGAGCCTGTTCTGGCGGCCCGAGGGCGCTGACACCACGTCCATCGGCAGCGGCACTTTGGACAGGACCGCCGGCATGAAAACGCTCTGCCACATATACGTCGCAGGCAAAGGCGACTATGTGGACATCGCGCCCGGCGTGCCGCAGTGGCCGCAGGACAGCCCGGACTGACACACCGGGCCGCCACGGTCCAGCAAAGCCCTTGAGGGTGTGCTGGTCACGGTTCCAGGCCGGTATCCACGGCTGGTCAATCAACGAATGATTTCCCAGAAGATACCGGCGACAGCGATGTAGCCCGCCGTGAACGCCAGCGTCCGGACATAGGGAACCCCAAACCAGTAGACAGCGGCATGTACCGCCCTGGCCCAAAAGAAGGTCGCGGCCCACATCGCCGTCATCGCGTTCGCCTTGCCCGCCAGGTGAGCGACGATGACCATCGCCGCGAAGCCGCCGAGCACCTCGACGCCGTTCATCAGCACCCGGTCCGCCCGCTTGCCCCACAAGGGTACGGGCCTGGGCTCGGGGTCGACATAGTTGGGCACGGCGAGAAAGCCGTTGGTCATGACTTGGCAAACCACATAAGGGATCCACAGCGACGCGGTGAGCATGGCGGTGAAGGCAAGATAGCGCAGGTCAGGTGTCATGGATTACATCCCAGGTGAGTAAAGGTTTGGCGGCGGCCGCAAAAGGCGGTCGCGCCGAGCTGTTGATTGATCGAAAACCGCGCCAAGGCGGTCACATATCCATCGCCTGCGCGATTTCAATCGTCCCGCCGGCTTTCAGGAGAGGACAGCCCGCCGCCTTCTTGCCCGCGTCGTCCAGGCTGGAGGCTTCGATCAGGCTGTAGCCGGAAACGGGATTGGCACCGCCACCGTCGACCAGGGACCCGTCCGACCTCACCGTGCTCGACTTGCCCACGGGATTGCCGCCATCGATGACGGAGGCGCCCATGGAACCAAACCAGGCGCCCCAGGCGTCCATGGCGGCTTTGCCTTCGGCTGGATTGGACGGGGGCTTGCCCCCGTGGTAGACGAACAAGAACTTGGCCATGTCGACTCTCCTGAAGTGTGTTGCGGTGTCGATCGACACCGTGAAAGGAGATTATTCACAAGCAAATACTGGCGCAACGGCAAAAATCATGAAAAATACGATCCTCCATTGTTCAGTATTCACAATTCCATGGCAACAGTCGATGCAGACACGGGCCTTGCGCAAGCGCGCGACGCACTCGTCAAGGCAGGCCCGCCCGGGCAAGCCATCGCCGCGCTGACCAAGCGTAGCGAAGAGCCCGTCAGGGCTGTGCTTGAGCGGCTTGCGGCGACCAGCCCGGCCTTCGCGGACAGCCGTTCTGCAGCGCTGCGGGCCGATCTGCAAAGCGGCGCACAGGAGCACATGGACGAGCTGCTGCGCCTGCTGGGTGGCGGTGCCCTGGGCGACTTCGGGTTCGTCCGCGCGCAGGCCCGGCGCCATGCGGTCCAGCGCCTGCCCATAGAAGCCATGCTGCAGATGTTGCGCTGCATGCAAGCGGTGGCCTCGACCTGGCTCAGCGCGGCGTTGAAGAAGGACCGCCTGGATGGCGGCGGGCGGACGTTGGCGGCCTGCATGGGCCTGGTGCAGCAGTACACCGGTGCCGTCGGCATGGTGTTTGCGACTGAATACCTTGCCCACGCCAACATGGTCGCCGACGCCGAAGGCGACCTGCGCGCGGAACTGCTGAACGTCCTGGTTGGTGGTCATGACGCGTCGGATGCCCGGGTCCTGCGCCTGCTCAAGCGCGCGGGCTACCTGGACCAAAGGCTAGCCTTTTGCGTCGCATTGGCGCAGTCGACCGACCCACTGGAGATGGAAAACGCGGCGCGCGCACAGCGCATCGCCGACGCCGTGGCCGAATCGGTGTCCGCGCTGTCCGTGCGGGTGCTGGTAGGCGTGCGCAGCAACCTCGTCACGGCCGTGTTCTCCGACATCCGGCGCACCTCGGGTTGGACCGCGCCCCGGGCGGCGCTGTGCGAGCGCATCAAGGACAAGCTGCGCGCGCTCGGCCCTTCCGTGTTGATTGGCCTGTCCGCGGACCAGGCCGCCACGCCGCAGATTCCGCACGGCTTGCACCAGGCGACGGTGGCGCTGGACTTCGCCAGCGTCGCCGAGCGTGTCGTGCCCTTCTCATCGCTGTCGATCCGGCGCCTGCTGATCCACCGGGGGATCGAGTACGTTCAGTCCGCGCTGCCCTCCTGGTTCGGGAATCTGCGCGACGCCGACCTGAAGTCGCGCGGGCAACTCGTGAAGACCTTGCGCGCGCTGGCCGACGCGGACATGAATGTGCAGCGGGCCGCACGGAATCTGCGCATCCATCCCAACACCATCTACGCGCGCCTCCAGCGTATCAGCGATCTGACCGGGCTGGACGCCCAGCGCTACCACGATCTGACCCATCTGCTGCTGGCCGTCGATTGCGGCCGCACCGGGGCAGACCTGGCCCCCGCCGTCGGGTGACTGCGACGCGACAGGCCGCCCAGCACCGGGCTTCGACGCAGCTCAGCCGCGGCGCAGCGGCACAGCAAAGCCGCGTTGCACCGCCGGCCGCGCCATCAGTTCCTGGTACCAGCGCCTGACGTTGGGAAATTCGGCCAGGTCGACGCGGTGGCGCTCGTGTCGCCAGACCCAGCCCAGGATGGCGAAGTCGGCGATTGACAACGCACCGGCGAAGTGTTCGTTTGTCGCCAGACGCCGGTCCATCACCCCGTACAGCCGACGCGTTTCGTCCATGTATCGCTTCAGCCCGTAGCGCCGGTCGGCCTCGTCCTCCAGGGCGATGAAGTGATGCACCTGCCCGGGCATGGGGCCGAAGCCGCCCATCTGAAACATCAACCACTCGTAGACCGCCACGCGCGCCGCCGGGTCGCGCGGCAGGAACTGACCGGTCTTCTCACCCAGGTAGAGCAGGATGGCCCCCGACTCGAACACGCTGATCGGCTGACCGTGCGGTCCATCCGGGTCGACGATGGCCGGGATCTTGTTGTTGGGGCTGATCTTCAGGAAGTCCGGGGCGAACTGTTCCCTCTGGCCGATGTCGACCACGTGCACCTGGTAGGGCAGGCCCATTTCTTCCAGCGCCACACTGATCTTGCGGCCGTTGGGGGTGTCGAAGGTGTAGAGCGCGACGGTCACTAGGGCACCTGCTGGGGTAAGGGTGAAGGATCAACCGTTGGCTCTGCAATCGGCGATCCGATGGGTCTGCAGATTTTGAACCATAGGGTCGGGATAAAGGTATTCAACCGTCGGCGCCCTATTGCACTACAGGCAGATCGCAACACGGCGCGAGGCAGCGGAGTCGTCAGTCAAACGCCCAGGCCGCCACCGCCGTCGGCCCGACCAGCCCGCTCCACAACTTGCGGCCCGG
>JANNDB010001047.1:0-6131 GCA_031387285.1 Betaproteobacteria bacterium
CTGCACGTCCAAGGGCGCGCTTGCCACGCTCACGCGCAACACGGCCTACGCGCTGCTGCGCAACCGCATCCGCGTGAACGGACTGAACATCGGCTGGATGGACTCGGAAGGCGAAGACCGCATCCAGCGTGAGTTCCACCATGCGCCAGCGGACTGGCTGGCGCAGGCTTCGGCCAGGCAGCCGACGGGCCGGCTGGTAGATCCGCAGGAGGTGGCGCGCGCGGTGGCCTATTTGTGCAGTGAGGAGTCGGGATTGATGACAGGGTCGGTGATCGATTTTGATCAGGCCATCGTGGGGGCTTATGAGGCGGCGCCGCAGCCGGCGGCGCCGATGTAAGGGGCCACCGCGACCGTGCTCGCCGATGATGACCGTCACCTGGTCAATTCAGTCGAATATGTCCACCCCCTTCACGCAACGCCAAGGCGAGTACCTTGCGTTCATCTACTACTATACGAAAATCAATCGCCGAGCTCCCGCCGAAGCGGACATCCAGAGATACTTCGAGGTCTCGGCGCCAACCGTGCATCAAATGATCGTTGCTCTGGAGGCCGCCGGCCACATCCAGAGGACGCCCGGGGAGTCGCGGTCCATCCGGGTACTCGTTCCGAGCGCCGCGTTGCCGCCGCTTTGAATGAAAAGCACAGCATTTCAGGCAATTCAAGGAGTAGCGGTATGGCTGTGACAAGGAGGAAGGACTCGAAAGCCAAGGCGACGCCCTACGACGTCGCCGAGCACCTTCGCACGCCGCAGGAAATGGCGGCGTATCTCGATGCCTGGCTGGAGGAAGCACCAGACGACGTCGCAGGCATTTCGAGAGCCTTGGGCGACATTGCGCGTGCCAAAGGCATGTCTCAGGTCGCCAAGGACGCGGGGCTGAGCCGCGAAAGTCTGTATCGGGCGCTGAGCGCGGACGGAAACCCCAGCTTTGCCACCGTGCTCAAAGTGGCCCGCGCGTTGGGTGTGCGGCTTCACGCGCAGCCGGCATAAGGCACGAGGGACTCCGCCCCTTCGCTTGATGCGCGGGGCCATTGACTCGTTTTATCATCGGCCCTCGGTTGGCCGCTCGTTCGGCCGGAGGACAGACCATGTCGCAGAAGAACGAAAACTGGTTCGCATTGGTCCTGGCGACCATAGGTATCGCGGGCGTTGCGTTTTCCGCAGGTATGCATCGGCTTGTTTGGACCCTTTTCTGGGTCGTCGCCGTTGTCTGGATGCTGTTCTGTTGGTGGGGTGGCAGCAAGTCGCGAGGTGACGAGAATCTATGGTGGTTGCTCGCGATCGGTCCTACTGTGGTTGTCGGAATCGTAATTGCGATAGTTGAAGGCATAGTGTTTGCACTTTTCGGTGGCCTGAAGAGTGTTGGCGGCTCGTTCACGCCACCATCTCAGCATAGTGATGTGGACTCAAAATAGGGGCCAACGGGCGGGAATCCCTCAGCCAACGCCGGAGCGCTCGTGCGCATCGTGATTCGAAAGTCTCTGTGCGTCCGTGCGGGCCGGCAGAAGCGTTGACGCCGCACATATGCCCGCTCCGCTGTGGTCGTTCGCAGACTCCATCACCGTCGATCGGTCAAAGGCGCTCCTCAGCATTGACTCGTTCGATACCATTCTTGAGCAGCTCTGCTCAGCCCGAGTCGAAGCTTTTGGGTGGCAGAGGTACACAAAGGCAAAGCTTCAGGGTTGCCACCGCGCTGAGTTCCTGTTGATGGTTGAGGCGAAGACATACGACGCATTCTTCAATGCCCCTGTCGGCCTTCGAGGCCAATACGCGCTCAGCGAGGAACACGGGGAGGTCGCAACACGCCTCGTCCTGTCCAAGCTGGAGTCAATGCTCCTGGCTTTTCCTCGGCCGAATGGTCAGCCAACTGAAATAGAAGTTCGAAAGTCTCTTGCCGCCCCGCAAGCGAAGATCTGGATTGACGAGGACGAAGTAGGTCTTCAACAATGGGGGTCGAGCCCGCAACTCCTCTATCCACGCTGGCAGCGGAATTCCGAAATCGGCATCGGTTTACTCGCGCCCCTTGGGGATCGGCTAATCGTTTCCGGTGGATGGCTCGACTCGATGGAAGTAGTGCGCGACAACCCCGACAAGGCGGGCCGGAGCACTGACATACACACGACTGGTTATTCGTAAGCCCACAAGGTGCGGGGCGAACAGGTTGTTGGGCTATGCAAGAAGCTCATCCTCCCTAGATTCGCAAGACCAATCTTTGGTGGCTTTATGACATCATGATTGCACACTACCTACACAGTGCTATCATCCCACCCGTGAACGGAACGCATCGCAAGACCCTCGAGCGAGTTCTTTCCAATCCGGTCAACGGGACCATCGAGTGGTCGCGCATTGAGTCGTTGCTGAGGGCTGCCGGTTGCAGGATTGCTGAAGGAGCAGGCTCCTCAGTGACGTTTGAGTTCAATGGTCGGAAGATGACGCTCCATCGGCCGCACCCAGGCTAGGAGGCACTTCGCTACCGTGTCTTGGCAGTACGGGAGTTCATCGAGAGAACGGGGATCAAACCATGAACAATCTGATGGCCTACAAGGGCTACACCGCAAGCATGGTCTTCGACGCAGTAGACAAGGTCATTGTTGGCCGTGTCCTGGGCATTGACGACATCATTTCGTTCCATGGCGAGTCGGTCGCGGAGTTCGAGACGTGCTTTCACTCAGCCGTCGAAAGCTATCTGGCCGCTTCCAGACAACTCGGCGCGGCCCCGGAGAAGCCGGCAAGCGGCAAAGTCATGCTGCGTATCGCGCCTGAGATCCATGCCGCAGCGCTCAAGGCGGCCGCGAGGAATGGGACCAGCCTCAACAAGTGGGCAGAAAGTGCGCTGGTCAAGGCGGCGCGCAGGACATCCACGCGCCATGCTGCGTAGCGCCGCCTGACCTTCCCTTAGCGATTCGGCAGGTTGATGACCGTGCCGCCTGGCGCCGGGTCCGGCGCAACATCCTTGAGCTTGCGCAGGAAGACCGGTGCGACCGTCCATTGCTGACCGGCCTCCGTGACGATACTTACCGACTTGCGGTTGTACCGCGTGATCACGCCGAACAGCACCGGATGCCCGTCCGGCTGGAACGAAACCCGCTCGCCGATCCGGAACTCCAGCATCGCCGAGTGGGCGTGCAGTTGGCGCAGCATCTTCAGGCGCGCAACGATGTGATGGTTGAGGTCGATCAGTTCGGCTTCGCTCAGTTGGTCGATGTCGATGCGGTTGGTCATGACCGGGCTTTGTGTGGGGTTGGGGTGGAATATCCCAGGTAGTCCGTCGACACCCGCGTCAGCGCGGCGCCAGCACCGCCATCGTGATGCGCGACACGCAGGTCAACTCACCCGCGTCGTTGCGCATGTCGATCTGCCACACCTGGGTGCTGCGGCCTATATGCACCGGCCGTGTGATGCCGGTGACCCAGCCGCTGGTGGCGCCCTTGATGTGGTTGGCGTTGATGTCCAGGCCGACGCAACGGTAGCCTTCCGGCATGGCCGCGTTCGCGGCGGACGAGCCCAGCGTCTCGGCCAGCACCACCGACACACCGCCGTGGATCAGGCCGTACGGCTGGCGCGTGCGCTTGTCCACCGGGATACGGGCGCGAATGAAGTCCGGGCCGACTTCCAGGAACTCCATACCCAGGTATTCGACGGCGGTATCTATATGCAGTGTGGCCAGGGTTTCAGGGGTGACGGGTCTTTTCCAGATGGACATGGTTCGGGTCTCAATCAATCGGTAAGTCAATCACAGGACGCGGAAGATGCTGATCATCACATGGTCGGGGAAGCGCGCGCCGCTGCCGATCAGCACGCTCTCGGTCAACCATTGCAGGCTGGCGCAGGAGACTTCCAGCGTCAACACGCTGCGGAAATAGATGGCTGCAGGGTCTACCGCTTCGCCGCGCACCAGCCGGGCAATGTGCTCCGGGCTGCCGCGGCGCAAGGCATGATTCTGCACATAGATGTGCTCGCCTTCCAGCCCCGGACTGTCGAGCTCCAGGATGTAGCGCGCATCGAGATCGGCGCAGGTGTCGGAGACCACGATCTGAAAGTCCGCGCCGCCCGGCAGCACCCGCCCGCGCAACTGCGGGCCGCTGAGCACGCCGCCGGTAATTGGAATGATGCGGCGCCGGCCGCGGCTGTTGAGCCCGAGGCTCTGGCCGGCTTCAACAGGCGGTGCAACCTCTACGCGCAGGTCGGCAATGTGTTCAAGGCTGGGGGTGGCTAGCGGCATGGGCGCCTTTCGGTTTACGCGCCTGCCGGGTCGGCGAACAGACCGCGTCGGCGCAACGTGGCGGAGTATCGCATTGGGGTAATCTACGGCCATGAGCCGACGCCCCGCCCCACCCTACGTGCCGCAGATCCGCCGTTACCAGCAATGGCTGGAACACACCCGCGGGCTGCGCTTTGCGTCCTACGACGCCTTGTGGCAGTGGTCGGTCACCGACCTGGAAGCGTTCTGGCAAAGCGTCTGGGACTATTTCGAACTGCAGTCGCCCACGCCACACCGCTCTGTGCTCGAGCAGCGCCGTATGCCCGGTGCGCAGTGGTTTGTCGGCGCGCAGTTCAATTACGTGCAGCAGGTGTTCCGGCATGAAGCGCCGGCGACCGCCGCCGGGCTTCCCGCCATCCTGTTCCACAGTGAAAGCAGCCTGGGAGCGGGTCCGGCGGGCGTGCTGGGCTGGCCCGAACTGCGGCGCCAGGTTTCCGCGTTGGCGCTGCATCTGCGTGCGCAAGGTGTGGTGAAGGGCGACAGGGTCGCCGCCTATCTGCCCAACGTGCCAGAAGCCGCTGTAGCTTTTCTTGCCACCGCCAGCATCGGCGCGGTGTGGAGCATGTGCGCCCCTGACATGGGCAGCAACGCGGTGCTGGACCGTTTCCGGCAGATCGGGCCCAAGGTGCTGATCGGCTGTGACGCGGTGACGTATGGCGGACGGGTGCAGGACCGGCGCGGCGTTGTGGCCGCTTTGCGCGCCGGGTTGCCGAGTGTGCAGCACCTGATGCTGGTGCATGCCCCGGCAACTTCGCAAGCGGCACAACTGGACGGGTTTGCTCTTGACGATTTCGCGGCCGCAGCGGCGCGCGACGACGCGCAGACCGCGGCTTTCGAGCCGGTCTGGCTGCCCTTCGACCATCCCTTGTGGATCGTCTACTCCAGTGGAACCACCGGCCTGCCCAAGCCCATAGTGCACGGACACGGCGGTACCGTGATTGTTGCGTTGGCCCTGCTGTGCCTGCACAACGATGTTGGCTGCAGCTACGACGCCAACAGCTTCGGCGAGCGCTTCCACTGGTACAGCTCGACCGGCTGGGTGATGTGGAATCTGCAGATCGGCGGATTGCTTGGCGGTACGACCTGCTGCATTTTTGATGGCAGCCCGGGCGGCAAGGCGGTGGACGCGGGCGGCAACAAACTCGCGCCGGACTGGGGCACGCTGTGGCGTTTCGCGGCGGACATGGAAGTCACGTTTTTCGGTGCTGGCGCGGCGTTTTACGCCAGTTGCCAAAAGACCGGCCTGGACCTGTCCAGCTGTGGCGACCTCCGCCGTGTACGCGGGCTGGGCACAACTGGATCGCCCTTGAGCGTCGATGCGCAGAACTGGGGAACGGCGCAATTTCGAGCGCTGCGTGGAGACGAGGTGAGCGCCGCCGGGCCGCCCCAAGGCGCCAGGGCCCCCTTGGGGGGCAGCGAGCCACATGCAATGGGCGAGCGTGGGGGCGACATTTGGTGGTGCAACATTTCGGGGGGCACCGACTTCGCGGGAGCCTTCATCGGCGGCAACCGGGAGCTGCCGCTGGTGGCGGGCGAAATGCAATGCCGGCTGCTGGGATGTGCGGTCCACGCCTGGAACGAGCAGGGAGTTCCGGTGACCGACGCGGTGGGCGAACTGGTGTGCACCGAACCGCTGCCTTCCATGCCACTTTACTTTTGGGGTGACAGCGGCAACAAGCGCTACCTGTCGAGCTACTTCGATATGTACCCGGGTGTATGGCGCCACGGCGACTGGCTCAAGGTCGGCAACAAAGGTGGCTGCATCATCTACGGCCGCTCGGACGCCACGATCAACCGCCATGGCCTGCGCATGGGCACCAGCGAGTTGTACAGCGCGGTGGAGGCGCTGCCCGAGGTGCTCGACTCCATGGT
>JANNDB010001048.1:0-4692 GCA_031387285.1 Betaproteobacteria bacterium
CCTCGATTGCATCGGCATCGTTCGGAAACTCGCGGGCGCGACGCGCCAAGGCCGCCACCATCTCGGCCCACGCAATCCGGCACACCGCAATCGCGGTGGCCGCGCCTGCCAGAGCCCGCATCTCGCGGCTCGAATCCTCGAGGATGTACAGCTTTACCAGCGCAGAGGTGTCGCAGAACAGGATCAACGACGGTCCTCCAGCACCATTTGACTGACGGATGCTCCCCGTGATGTCACCTGCACTGGCGACTTGTGCCGAGGCTTGCCGCCGCTCCAGGACACAGCACCGCCAGCAATCAGCCTGCGCAGTCCGGGCCCGGTATGCTCAGGAATGCCGACGATGCGCGCGATCGGTTTGTTGTGCGAGGTGACCTCGATGATTTCGCCACGTTGCGCGCGCGACAACACGCGCGAGAGGCTGGCTTTGAGTTCGCGAACCGCTACGGACATGGTTGGCCTCCGGGAAATGTGGACTTATTCTATCGTTTTATCTATGAAAAATGTCCCCAATACATCCAACCGGCGTGAACAGGCTTGCGGTTTCGGACGACTGATCCGTCCGGGTGTACATGATGTCAACCCAAAGTAGAAATGTCCCCTGATTGACCCCAGTAGAGATGTCCCCTTGGAGGTGGGTGGCAGGTGCTGGATCAGGCAGGTGACGTCAAGGTGCGTGCTTCGCCGCGCTACAGCCCGAAAGAAAATCCATTGGGGCTGAACCGGAACTTGCATGTTCGTTCCAACGCAGCCGCAACCCTGGCCAATATGCTTTCTGCGCCTTTTGCCGCAACCAGCTGAAGTCCGATTGGCATCCCGTCAGCATCGAGCGCTACCGGCATCGAAATGGCAGGATGCCCTGAAAGGTTGAATGGATAGGTGAAATAGGACCAATCCACTGCGTTCCGTCCTGATTGCCTCGTCGGTACATCGACATTCACCGCCGGGGCGGACACTGGCACCGTAGGCAACGCAACAACATCAACCGCCTGGAACACGCGGTCCAGAGCCGCACAAACTTCGTCGCGCATCAGATGGACGGTGTTCTCGTGCAGTGGGCTCAGCCTCTGGCACTGGATTGCTTCACGCAACGCCGGATCGATCCTTCCCGCCACAGCATCCCAACTACCAAACTGGAGGAGACGTTCCACAAGGCCTCCATAGAAAACGCGATTCCACGCCGGCGCCGGGTCTTGTTTGAACAGTGGAGGAAGTACCACGATGGATGCACCTTCAGAGGCAAGGCTGTATGTGCTGGCTTGACAGGCAGACAGGATTTGTCCTTCCGCGCTTCCGTAACCCAATTCCGGAGCCCAACCGATGCGAAGGCCACGGATGCCCATCTCAATCGCAGCGACCCAATCAATGGGCCCATCGCTTATTGCTCCAGGATCCCGCGCGTCGTAGCCAGAGACAACAGACAGCACGAGCGCCACATCGCGGATATTTCGCCCAATCGGACAAACGTGGGCCACTGGAGGCGTCGCCGAGGGTGGCCAAACAGGGACGCGCCCGAAGGTCGCCTTGAATCCGACCAGACCGCAAAAAGCCGCTGGAATTCTGATGGACCCACCACCATCGGTTCCAAGGGCGACAGGTACCAGTCTGGCAGCAACGCCAGCGGCAGCACCGGCACTCGAACCCCCGGCAGTTCGCGAAAGATTCCACGGATTGCGCGTCGCGCCCGTGAGCGGCGAGTCGCCTACGGCCTTCGACCCGAGCTCGCTAGTAGTCGTCTTGCCGACAATGCAAGCACCCGCGGCGCGAAGACGCGACACGGATGGAGCATCTTCATTGGCAACATTCGTTTCCCAGAGACGCGATCCGAAGGTCTGGCGCACGCCGGCTACGGCAATCAGATCCTTGACGCTGACAGGAAGGCCTGCAAGACGGCCAGGGTCAAGTCCGCTGGCGATTCGCGCGTCCACAGCTGCCGCTGCTTCGAGTGCTGCGTCAGCGGTCAAAGTTACATAGGTGTTCAGCCTTGGTTCGAGCCGCTCAGTGCGATCAAGAAAGGCACGCACCACCGCTTGCGCAGTCACCCTTCGCCCGCGTACACACGCCACCAGTTCCGAAGCCGAAGCTTCAACAATGTCGAACGTATCCATGTCGTGGTCGGTTCAGAGTAATTTGCTGCAGATTCTCCTGCAGCGCCACTCTACAGTGAGTTCGCCCTTGTCCAACGCTCTATTTGACCTCAAGGCCATGAGCGACACTTCAGCATGTCAAATTGAGTGCTTCAGATCAGCCGGCGTGATCATCAGAAAATTCGGGTCCAACGGGGATGGCTCGAATCCTGCCTTCTCGTAGAACTGTTTCGCGTCGTTCGACAACGCCTGCACGGTCAAGCCGCGAATTCCGATCGCATCGGCCGCCTGCAGGACCCGCAGCCCAGCGTCCCGAATGAGCGCACGGCCAACTCCCCCTTCCCTGCAACACGGCATCAACTGCCAAACGCCCCAGCATGACAACCGGAATGGGATCCGGCATATTGCGTCGAAATTTTCCAGGGGCACCGGAGGTGGTCACGGCACCAGGCGCAAGCGCATCCTCGCGCTGGTGCTTGATGGCCAAGATCGTCACCGCATCCAGTGCGGGCTCGAACCGGTAAAGTGCCAGATAGCCGCTGGCACCAACGTCGACAACCAGTTGCCGCAGGCCGTCGCTGTCCTCAATCGGTCGGTCAATCATCGGTGCATGGCTCGGCGGCATGAACGCGTCACGGTTCACCAGCAATGCCCGCTTGGCCGTGTTGATATCCTTGTTGGCAAGAAATGTCTGCAGCCGGGACAACTCAGGTTGGGCCCGAGTTGAAAGCCTTACGTGTGACTTGCAGGAGCACACTCGCCCGGACCCTGTTGGACATCGTCAACCCAGGTGCTGAACTCATCCAGGGAGATGTGAAGCCCGCTCTCCTCGTAGTACTCAAAGGAAGACTCGGCAGCGGCGATGAAATTTTGCCGCGCTTCTTCCCTTTTCACGTATTCAAGGATTGCCTCTTTCATGAGGTCGTGAGGTGTACGCTACTTTACCGTGGCCAAGGACGCGATGCGGTCCCCGTCGGCGTCGTCAAGTTTGATGGTAACGGACCCGGCACGCGCCCTTTCAACTGCAGAGGGTTTCATGGTGCCACCAAGGATCGAAAGGTAACACCCAGTATCGCCCCGGCGCCTTTGGATCACATCACACCATCACAGCCGGACTGGTGACTACTTCGCCGATTGCTTGGGCCATATCTGGAACTTGGACGGTCCAAACACAACGGCCCTGTTTGTCGTTTCCAAGGGAACGTTGAAATCGAACGACCCTTTCAGCCCTTTGGCAGTGGGCGTCAGTTTGATCATCACCCAATAGTTCGGCCCGTCGGTTCGAATCTCGACATCCTGCACTGCAAGCGCGCTATGGAATATCAAACCCTTGAGGTGCAGGTATTGGCTACCGTCCGCCATCGAAATGGGTTCCAGCGCAAAGAAACGCACATCTTTTGCATCGACATATTCAGGATGACTCATGCAACCTCCAAAAACCAGACTCACCACAACCATCAACAACAATTTCCGCATGGCGTGCAAACAACCGCTATTTGCTATCCTGCAGGCGGCAGCGCCTTGCCGCAGGATTGCAAGGAGCTTCTGCACTGCCGACGGGAATTCGCTGGCCGTTCGGGGTTTGGCTTCTCACTATTCTTCGCTGCTTTCTTGAGATCTCGCGCATTGGCCGCATTGATCGATGCCTTGAGCTTGGATGGATTACTGATAATTCCAGAACGGTGCCCGAGGCTCTCGCCAGTTCCGGCCTTCCAGGCATCTGCCGCGAAAGTGGAGCATGGCGACAAATACCCCCAACCTGCGGCACCCTTGCTCTTGTAGGACTCGACAGACTGCATGAGCGCCTTTTCCTGTGCATCATCGATTCTCTGGCTACGACTGGCATCGGAATCGCGGCCCGATTCGATATTCTCAAACAGCCCATTTCCTGTGCCCAAGGGGTCGTTCCCCCAAGTTCCGTAAGTCTTCGTTTCGCCACCATCTGGGGTGTATTCGATCCAACTATGTCCGGAAAGCAGTTCGCCTGATCCGCTCGATCGAACAGTGAGCTTGCCGGCCATCAGGCGTGCTCCAACGAATCGGCAAATATCATCTGGCGAGGCTTGGGTTGCAGCAGGCTGAAGACTGCATCCATCCGCTCTTCACCCCCATATTCCTTGGCCGATATGATGTGCACGATCCATGAATATGAGCTGTGTTGTCGAAAGTCTGGTGATTCGCAGATAGTCAGCAAACAGAACGGCGTGACGTCGCCTTCGCAATCAAATCCATAGGTGCCGGCTACCCGAATCAGGTTCAAGGCCAGTGCTCGGACGCTTTCCAAACCATTGATGTCGGGCACTCGCTTTGCCAGACCATCCGCAAAATAATCATTTTGCATTGCACCGCAGAGACGAGACACGAATCGATCAAAAGACAATGCGTCCAACGACGCAATTTGTGATCGAGAAACCGTGAGCATGACAAATACTCCTCAAGGGTCAGATGGCTGCTCTCGCTCGCACCATACCACAGCGCCCGATCAGCACCCAAAACGTGGGCGAGGCGCTTTTTTGGTCAGGCCCATCAGCACAACGGAACTCTTGACGCCCAATGATTCTCCTCTGTATAGTGCCCACCAATGTTCCATCGCGCTTTGGGATGGCCC
>JANNDB010000347.1:0-1840 GCA_031387285.1 Betaproteobacteria bacterium
TCGTGGCGTCGCGGCGCGGCAAGCTGCGCGCGGAAGCGGTGTATCTGAGGGACTGGTTGATGGAGGAGGCGCGGGCGGCGGGGTAGTGGTTGCACCCGTTGCTTGCCCGGGACGTTGGCGTCGACAGCATCGTGGTGCGAACCGATGGTCGCTGATAGCATCCGACATGTCTCAAAGAGGATTTCCGCAAATGCCAAAACCATCGAGCATCCCACGCCGAAAAATGATCGCTGCGGCCGCCGCGCTGCTGGGTGCACCGGCGCTGGCAATTGCGCAAAATTCCGGCAAGACGTTGCGCATCGGTATCTTGGCTGGCGACTCCATCAGCCCGGGCGAAGACCAGGCATTGCTGGAGGGTCTGCGCGCCCATGGCTTCGTCGAGGGCCGCAATCTGATCATCGAGCGCGGTTATGGGTTCACAAGGCTGCAGGAGCTGCCCGGCCTGGCGCGTACCTTGGCGGCCGCCAAGCTCGATGCCGTGATCGCCACCTGCACGCCCACGACGCGGCTTGCCCAACAGGTGTTCGGCAACACCGCCACGTCAACACCGATCATCATGGCGGCCGTCACCGACCCGGTGGGCCAGCAGCTCATCACCAGCCTGGCGCGGCCGGGCGCCAATACCACCGGTCGCGCCAGCCAGGCCGAGGATCTGATCGGCAAGCAATTGGAGCTGTTCGCCCAGGTCCTGGGCAAACCCGCGACGGTTGCCGTGTTGACCGACGTCAACAGCGCCATACATCCGCGTATGTTCGACAAGCTGGTATCGCTCGCACCGCGCCAGAAGCTCGATCTGGTGAAGGTCGAGAGCGGCTGGAGGCCGGGCAATGCGGCGCTCGGCGAGGCGTTCGAGTCGGCCGTGCGACAGAAGGCCGGCGCGGTATTTGTGCTGGCAGATGAGCCCTTCTTCTTCGCCAAGCGGGCCGACATCGTGGCACTCGCCGCCCGGCATCGACTGCCCGCTTTCTACGGTGTGCGCGAGTACGTGGACGCCGGTGGCCTGATGAGTTATGGAGAGAACAACAACGCGGCCTTTCGCAGCGTTGCCGACTATGTCAGCAAGATCGCGGCCGGGGCGAAACCTGGCGACCTGCCGGTCGCGCAGCCGACACAATTCGAACTCGTGATCAACACCAAGACCGCCAAGACATTGGGCATCACCATACCGCAGGTGGTCATGATCAGCGCAGACTCCGTGGTCGAGTAGCGGCCCGCCGCCCGTGCCGACATTTGGCCAAGTCGGGAGCAGGGGATGAACCAGTCGTCGTCTGCATCACCACTGCCGTCGCCGTCCTTGCCACCGCTGCAGGTCAGCCGCTGGTTCAATACGGCCACGCCGATCACGCTGGACTCGCTGCGTGGCCGCGTGGTGGCGATCCATGCCTTTCAGATGCTCTGCCCGGCCTGCGTGACGCACGCGCTGCCGCAGCACGCCAAGCTGCACCAGACCTTCGGCGAAGACCAGGTGGCCGTGCTCGGCCTGCACACGGTGTTCGAACACCACAGCGTGATGGGGGCCGACGCGCTGCAGGCCTTTATCCACGAATACGGTCTGCGCTTTCCGATCGGCGTGGACGAAGCGGATCCGGACGGCGCCTTGCCCAAAACGATGGCGGCCTGGGGGCTGGAGGGCACACCCAGCCTGATGGTGCTCGACCGTGATGGCCAGCTCAGGCTAAAGCACTTTGGCCGCATTGATGACATGGCCCTGGGCGCGGTGATCGGCCAGCTGCTGTAGCGCATACACGCCCGGAGCCGTGCCGGGCCTGTTCTTGGGCCGTCCGATGGCGTTTGAAGTTCGTATTCTTCCGATAATTTGTCCTCCATTCCTCCGGAGACA
>JANNDB010000088.1:0-1526 GCA_031387285.1 Betaproteobacteria bacterium
CCCGACGCCGGCACCGGCCACGGCAATGATCGCGACCACCAGCAGAAGTTCGAACAGGGTAAAGCCGCGCGACCGCGCGCGCCATGCACGGCGAGGCCTATTGCCAGGAGCCGACATCGGCGTTCTTCCCATCGCCGCCCGGTTGCCCGTCCGCACCAAAGGACAACACGTCGATCTCCCCCTTGAGGCCGGGATTCAGATACTGGTAGGCGTTGCCCCACGGATCGTTCGGCAACTTGTCCAGATACGGCTTCCAGTTTTGCGGGACCGGGCTGACCGCCGGCTTCGCCAGCAGCGCCGCAAGCCCCTGTTCGGCCGTCGGATAACGCTGGTTGTCGAGCTTGTACAGCTTGAGCGCCTGCACCAGGTTGTTCACGTCGGTGCGCGCCGCCGCCACGCGCGCATCGTCGGCACGATCCAGCACATTGGGCACGATCAACGCCGCCAGCACACCGATGATGACCAGCACCACCATCAGCTCGATGAGGGTGAATGCGCGCTGCTTGGCGCGGCGCGCGAGGTTCGCAATTCCCATGTGGAGTAGTCCAGGTTGACGCGGTGGCACCCGTGGCGGATGCCTGCTACATGATAATCGGCCATGGCTTTTACCTGGCTCGTGCGACTGCTGACCCTTGCGGTGTGGGTGCTTGCGGCCGGGTCGGCCACCTGGTGGGGCATGAAACACCTGCAGACCGGCAACGGTGCAGCCGGTACCGCCACCGTGGCTCCCACCCTCGCCCAGGCCAGCCCCGCCGACCTGCAGCGCGTCTTGGGACGCAATCAGGTGGCGGCAGGTGGCAACGTGGTTGCGCAGCCCAGACCCGTCGACCCTGCCACGCGATTCGCGCTGCAGGGCGTGGTGGCTGGGCGGGGCAACTCCGGTGTGGCGCTGCTTTCCATCGAAGGCAAGGCGGCCAGGCCTTACCGCGTCGGCAGTGAAGTCGAGGACGGGCTGAAGCTGGCCAAGGTTGCAGCCCGCGAGGCGACGCTGGAAGGCACCAAGGGTGGCCCTTCCTTTACGCTGGAATTGCCGCGTGGTGGCCGGCCCACCGGCGACGGCCGTGCCACGCCCGCGCTGGCGGCGTCCGCTGCGCGGCCTGCATCCTGACACGCGACCTGATACACACAGAGCCTACCCATGAGCCCATCGTCGACGCCCGCTGGGCCTATCCCCTTGCGTTTTGGCGCCCGCAGCACGGCGCTGGAAGTCGTTGCCGGTCTGTCCCTGCGCGGCAGGAACGCCGTCGTCACAGGCGGCGCGGCGGGCATTGGGCTGGAAACCTCGCGCGCCCTGGTGGCCGCCGGCGCGTCGCTGACGCTGGCCGTGCGCAATCTGGCACAGGGCGAGGCCAGCGCCGCCCAGTTGCGCCAGGACTATCCGCAGGCCGAAATCTCGATTGCGCTACTCGACCTGGCCGATCTGGGCACGGTAAGCGCATTCACGAGCGGTTGGAGCCAGCGCGGCAAACCACTGCACATCCTGGTCAACAACGCCGCCATCATGGCCTGTCCGCTGCAACGGACGG
>JANNDB010000140.1:0-2306 GCA_031387285.1 Betaproteobacteria bacterium
AGCGTTCAATGCGGCCAACCCGGGCATCAAGATGGAATTGGTCCGGGTCGTCGGGGCGGCCTTGACGACCAAGATCGAGCAGGAACGGCTGGCGCCCAATGTGGCCGGCGCAGACATGATGCTCACGGCCGATATACGGTGGGCCGGTGACGCCGTGAAAAAGGGCTACCTGAAGACGCCCGTTGGCCCTGCCGCGGCAGCCTACCCTGAATCCTGGATGCGCGGAGGTCAGGTGGCGCTGGTGGCGCCGACCCCTTGGGTGATCCACTACAACACCAACCTTGTGAAAACGCCGATTACCGGTTACCAGGACTTGCTGCGCCCGGAATTCGCGGGAAAGATAGGCGGCGTTTCGTTGGTGGCGGAGGTCGTCACCTTGTTCTACAAGTGGCTTGACGAGAGCAACCCCGGTTATCTGGAAAAGCTTGCCGCGCAAAAGGTCAAGATGTATCCCAGCACCGTCGGCTCGGCGAACTCGACGGCGTCGGGCGAAATATCAGTGGGCGTGTTTTCCGTTATCCCGGTTGACAATGCCCTGCATGCGCAGAAGGCGCCCATGAAGACCGTGATCCCCAGTCCGTCCTACGGGTTCGCCTATGGTGCTGCGGTGGTGAGCTGGGCGAAAAACCCGAACGCCGCACTGGTCGCGCAAGAGTTCATCATGTCCGCGAAAGGACAGGCGGCGATTGTCGGCAACGGTGAATCGGGCAGTCCGGTTGCCGGCGTCACCGGGGCGCTCGACGTCTCCAAGGTCAACCTGACCCTGATCGATTGGGACAAGGTCACACCGGAAGGCGTGAAAGCGTTCGAAACCCGGTGGAACAGCCTGTTCGGGGCGCGTTGACCAGGCAGCGGGCGGGTGCAACGGGCAGCAGTGGCGTTGTGGCGAACCGCGGCGGGCTGAGTCGGTGAGCAGCGCCGGCCTTCAGGTGCGCGCCTGGTGGGGCGCAGGCGGAATGCTGCGCCGCAGGGCGCTGCCGCAGGTCGCCTGGGTGGTGCTCGCACTGGCTGTTGGTTTCCTGGTGTTGTGGCCGATCCTGCAACTGCAGTCGCGCGCGTTTGTGGACGGCGGATCCGCGTTTGGCCGGATGCTGGAGTTGCCGCGCATCGGTACCACGATGCGGATCACCTTCGTGCTTGCCGTGCTCTCCAGCGCGCTGGCCGTTTTCATTGGTACGCTGCTCGCCTGGTGCGCATCCATGCTGCCGGACAGGGTGCGCCGCGTTGGCGAACTTGCGCCCTTGCTGCCGCTGGTAGTGCCTGCGGTGGCTGCGGTGACCGGCTGGATATTCCTGCTGTCGCCGAAGGTTGGCTACCTCAACATGGTGCTGCGGCTGCTCCCTGGGTTGCGCGAGATGGAGGAAGGGCCATTCAACATCTACAGCGTCACCTGGATCGTCATCATCACCGGGTTCTTGCTGAGCTCCTTTGTATATGTGTTCGTGTTCACCGGGCTCAAGAACATGGGGCAGGAACTGGAAGCCGCTGCGGCGGCCTGTGGCGCATCACCGGCCATGCGTTTCTTCACGATCACGCTGCCTCTGCTGCGCCCCTCCATTGTTTTTGCCACCGGGGTGGTATTTCTGCTGGGACTGGGCCAGTTCACGGCGCCCTTGCTGCTCGGACGCACCGCGAAGATCGACGTATTGACGACCGAGATGTTCTACCTCACCGAGCGCTTTCCGGTCGATTTCGGCCTTGGTGCCGCGCTCGGCTCGCCGATCCTGGTGCTGGGTCTGCTGGTGGTCCTGGCCCAGAAGTTCGCGTTGGGCGAACAGCGGCGTTTCGTTGTGGTGTCGGCACGCTCAAAGTACAACGTGCGCGAGACGCGCTGGTGGGCGGCTGTCGTGATCGGCCTGTATCTGCTGGTCACCACGGTGCTGCCGCTGATGGCCCTGATCTATGTATCGCTGTCGCCGTTCTGGACCGGATCTCTGGTGGTGCCTGAACTGACCCTGCGCCATTGGAATTCGGTACTGAACAACCGCGGGCTCGTGGACGCGATCTGGACCAGCGTGCGCACGTCCGTCATCGGTATCGCCATCCTCATTCCGCTGGGCTTTGCCATGGCCTTCGCGCTGTTGCAGTCCACCCGCATTGCGCAACCGGTGCGCCTGGCCATCGACTTCTTTGCGACGCTGCCGGTCGCCGTCCCGGCCTCGCTGATGGGTTTTGGCCTGCTGTTTGTGTATTCCAAACCGCCGATCCAGATCTACGGCACGACGGCGGTGATGGTGGTCACCTACGTAACCTTGATGGTGGGCCATTCGACGCGATTGCAGTTCACCACCCTGGTCGGCACGGGC
>JANNDB010000211.1:0-1501 GCA_031387285.1 Betaproteobacteria bacterium
GGCGTTATCGTTGCGAAACAGCTTCTTGACCTCGTCGCCGTTGGACAGCGCCGCGCTGAATTTGGTGCTGTCGACCGACAGGTTGCCGCCCAGCAATTGCGTCACGCCCACGTCGGCCAACCGGGTATAGGCTGAGCCTGACGTGGTTGACTGCAGGATGCCGCGCAGGGCATTCTGCAATCCGATCGCCGTCGCGTCGCCCTGGAGCAATCCACCCGCCTTGGTGGCCGGGTCGTATTTCGTCAGTTCGTTGATCAGGTCATTGACGGCGTTATAGGCGCTGACGAACTTGTCGAGCGCCGCCTTTGCCACGCCCGGGTCCGGCTGCACTGTGACATCGACTGCCGTCGTGCTGACCTCACCTGCCGTGAGGGTCACACCGGAAACCACGTCTGCGAAGGTGTTGGTGGCCGACGTCACGGGAATATCGTTGACCTGGATCTGCGCATCCTCGCCATAGGTGCTGCTGGCGCCGTTGACCAACCGCGACAGACCAGCGGCGTCTGCCGGATTGCCGTCCGCATCGCTCTGAATGGAGAGCTCGAAGCCGGCCGCTGTTCCGGTGCTGGTGGAACGCAGCAACAGGCGCTGGCCCGACGGGCTGTTGAGCACCGTGGCGCTGACCCCGGCGTTGGCGCCATTGATCTTGCTGGCCACGTCGTTCACCGTATCGGACGCCGTGATCACGACATCCACCGCAGCCGCCCCCGATTGGGGTGTGAAGGAAAGCGGTACGACGGTCCACTTGCCCGCTTGCAGCCGCAAGGTCCCGGCACCCAGCGCGCCGCCGACCGGCAGCAGGCTTCCCGAAGCTGTAGCCTGGGCTTTCGCCAGACTGTCGACCTTGACGCTGAAGCTGTTGGCCACGGTGCCGCCGACCGCGCTGGCAGCCACCGCCTTGCTATTGGACGATGTCGCCCTGACAGCGTTGTAGGTCGTGAGGCTGTTCAGGCTGGAGGCCGCATCGGCCACCGTGGAGATCAGCGACTTGATCTGGCCGAAAGCGGAAATGCGCGTCTGCACCGTCGCCGCCTGCACCTGCAGCTTGGACAGCGGCTGCTTTTCAATGGCGACGAGTTGCGAGACGATGGACTTGATGTCCAGCCCGCTCCCGATCCCCGGAGATGAAATGGTCGCCATATGAACCTCCTGCGCAAGCTCCCATGGGCATTATGGAACGCATCCTGAAGCCCTAAGAGGCAAATAGCAGGGTCAAATCCACGGCTATTGCCAAAATGCCGAAAAGGTGACGAGCCCCAGCGGCCGGTCACCCTCGCAATTCACCCACCAGGCCAGCCGCGCCGCGGCCAGCCTTGTGTCACCGGCTAGCGCAGCAGTGCCAGCACGCCCTGTGGCAGCTGGTTGGCCTGCGCCACCATCGCCGTACCCGCCTGCTGCAGGATCTGGGCGCGCGACAGGTTGGCCGTTTCCTGGGCGAAGTCAGCATCCGTGATGCGCGACCGCGATGCCGAGAGGTTTTCCGATGTCACCTGGAGGTTTG
>JANNDB010000232.1:0-2695 GCA_031387285.1 Betaproteobacteria bacterium
CGACGCTGGGCAATGGCCGACTTGTGGGCGAAACGCAGCAGGGCCAGGGTTTCGTCATGGAAGCCCCGCGCATCGAAGGTGCTGGTGGCAAACAACCGGGGACCGACCACAGCGGCCAGAATGCCGGCGAGCGCCAGCACCATGATCAGTTCAATCAGCGTAAAGCCGCGCTGCGGCAATCCCGGAGGTGGCGCATTCACACAAAAGCATCCAGTGTGTCCAGGGAAAACCGCCGAGGCCAACGGGCCAGCCTCTGTACGGAAGCCTCGACCCCCTGTCAGCGCAATCAGCTGATGCCGATAGCCGTGAAGCTTGCAGTTACAGCTGGCGTCACATTGCCGTTGGACACTGTGCAGCTAACGGAAGTGTTAACAGGCACGGCGGTGGCCGGCGTAATCGTGTACCCCGACGGCAGGCCTCCTTGCATGGAAGTCGCCACATCCGTGCAGTTGGCGACGGCGTTTCCTTTCGTCGAGTTGGCACTGCGCGCTGCATAGTTGATCGCAGCCGCAGACGACAATGCGCCCGCCACACCCTGGGTCGCCGCAGTGACCGCGTCACCCTTGAGATCAACAAATTTCGGAATCGCGACGGCCGCCAGAACGCCCAGAATGACGATCACCATCACGAGTTCGATCAAGGTGAAACCGCGTTGCAATTGCTTCATGTGTATGCCTCTGTAGTGGTTGAGATCCGACCCCGCTGCCACGCATGCCCTCTGGCATGCAGCCCGGCTAACTGGCCTGACCAAATTTTAGTCCAGAGACTCACCTTCCATAACCCCTGTTATAGCCCGGGATGACACGGCAATTGCAAACTTCGGCATCGATGCGCGGTGTGGAGGCGCCCCGACGGCTGCCTAGCGCACCGGTTCACCCTGCCAGCGGTAGTCGTCCAGCGCCTTCAGTTGCAAGGGCCCGGGAGCGGAACTGACTTGAAACAATAGCAGTGGTGAACCATTGGCTGCCCGCAGCACCTGGGACTGCAAAGGCGCATAACCGACGCAGCGGCAGGCTGGATCGAAAAACCAGCCGCTCAGGTTTTCCGGCAAAGCGCGCAGGTCGTGCTCACCGATGTAATTGGGCGGTGGGCTCTGCAGAAGCATGAATGGATTGTGTTGTACCTGTGCAACAGAACGGCCGCTTACAACCCTGCCTGCGGTGGTTTGAATATGGTCCATGACCGCTGCGGTACGCAACGCTGCCAGTGTCGTCTGCACGGCCGCCAGCTCCGCCTGCGCCTGGACCTGACGCGCCTGCCGCAAGAAGACGACGACCAGAAGCAGGATGGCGAACCCCAGGATTCCCCACTCCACGACCCGCCGGCTGAACTGAGCCGGCATTGGCCGGGGCCCGGCGATCGTGGCCAATTAGCCGCCCCCCTTGCCCATGGCCGCCTGACCCATGTTCCACAAGGGCAGAAATACACCGAGCGCCAGAATCAGCACCAGCACGGCGATGGCCGCCAGCATGACCGGCTCGATGGCCGCCGACAGGCCCTTGATGCTGTAGTCGGTCTCGCGCTCGTACATGCCGGCTATCTCGAAGAGCAGGGAATCGAGCTCGCCGGTTTCCTCACCAACGGCAATCATCTGCAGCACCACTGGCGTGAACACGCCGGTCGCCGCGGCACAGCGCGAAATGCTCTCGCCGCGCTCGATGCCGTCGCGCATCTGTTCGATGCGGGCGCCGATATAGGCGTTGTCCACGGTCTGGGCGACGACCGTCAGCGCCTGCACCAGCGGCACGCCGCTCTGGCTGGAGAGCGCAAAGCTGCGCGCAAAACGCGCCAGCGTCGCCTTCAGCACGATGTCGCCCACCAGCGGCAGCTTGAGTTTGCGCGCATCCCAACGGTAGCGGCCCTCCGGGGTGCGCAGGTAAGCCCGCACGCCCACGACGCCAGCGGCCACCGCGCCAAGCAGCATCGGCCACCAGGCAATCATCCAGGACGAGAAACCCAGCAGGCCGCGCGTGAGCAACGGCAACTCGGCGTTGAAGCCGGCAAAAACCTTGGCAAATACCGGGATGACAAAAACGTTGATGACCACCAGCGCAATCGCCATCGCGATCATCACAAAGGTCGGGTAACGCATCGCCTGCTTGATGCGCTCGCGCACGTCGCGCTCGAACTCCATGTGCTCGTTCAGTCGCAGGAACACTTCGGTGAGCCGGCCCGTCATCTCGCCAACCCGGACCATTGCGATGTAGAACGCACCGAACTGCAGTATGTGCCGCGCCAGCGCCACCGACAGCTCGCGTCCCTGATCGAGACTGGCGCGGATGTCCTGCAGCATCGCCACCATCGCCGGCTTCACCGCCGACGCCTGCAGCCCGGCAAAGGCGCGCAGGATAGGTACGCCGGCCTTGTTCAGGGTGTACATCTGGCGCGAAAAAACCAGGATGTCCTCAACCGTCACCGGTTTGCGGTTCAGGCGAACCCACCAGTCGGGTTCGGACGAGCCGGCCGCGCTGCCGGATGCCACTGCAATATGCACTGGCGCCACGCCCATGGCCACCAGCTGATCGGCAACAGCGCCCTCGCCCAGGGCCTCCAGCTGGCCCTGGACCAATTCACCGCGGCCAGCTGGAGGCCCTCGGGGAGGGCGCCGTTGCCGAACAGTTGGTGGCCATGGGCGTGGCTCCGGTGCACATCGAAGTGGCCGACGGCAACGCGGCCGCCTCGTCCGAACCCGACT
>JANNDB010000245.1:0-2072 GCA_031387285.1 Betaproteobacteria bacterium
TCACGCGCGCCGGCGTGTCGGCGGCTGCGGTGTATGCCGGCTCCACGATGGGCCGCGCGCAGGCGCTGGACCAGTTGCATGCCGGCACGCTGCAGGTGGTGTTCTCGGTCGACCTGTTCAACGAAGGTGTCGACCTGCCCAGCATCGACACGGTGATGATGCTACGGCCCACCGAGTCGAAGATCCTCTTCCTACAGCAACTGGGCCGCGGCCTGCGGCGCAGCGAAGGCAAACAGCAGTTGGTGGTGCTGGACTTCATCGGCAACCACCACAGTTTTCTGCAGAAACCGCAGGCGCTGTTCGGTGTGGGTGCCACCTACAAAGCCTTGGCCGCGTTCGCGCGCAAGGCGGAGCGGCAGGCGCTGGAGTTGCCGGCGGGTTGCTACGTCAACTACGACTTGGCGATCATCGATTTCTTGAAGTCGCTGGACAGTGCCGGCCCGCAAAAGGACTACGAAGCCTTGCGCGACGTGCTGGGCCGGCGGCCGACGCTGAGCGAGTTCTACCGCGCCGGCAGCAGCGTGCAGGCCATGCGGCAACAGGCCGGGCAGTGGTTCGCGCTGGTGCGGGAGATGGGTGATCTGACTGAGCAGGAAGCGGAGGCGGTGGAGCATTGCAAGGCACTGTTGCGCGAGGTTGAGGTGACCGCGATGACCAAGAGCTTCAAGATGGTGCTGCTGGAGGCACTGCTCGAACTCGATGGTCTTCGGCAGGCCGCGCCGCTAGACACGCTGGCGCAGCGGTCTCGCAGCGTCCTGGAGCGGCGGCGCCCGTTACTGGCCGACCTGCCTGATGATGTCCGCGCCCTCAACACCACGGATCCGGCATGGCTGCGCTACTGGCGTAAGAATCCAGTGGACCACTGGACCGGCGGCAAACGGGCACTCGGCGCGGCGGCACCCTTCAAGCTGGACGGACAGTCCTTCGCGCTGGCGCAGAGCGTGCCAGCGGAGAAGGTGCCCGCCCTGGAAGCGATGTTGCAGGAACTGGTGGACTACCGCCTGGCCGCGTACGAGGTGCGCCTGGAACCCCAGCCAGTGGCGAACAACGTGGTGCCGTTCCCGACCCGGCAGCGCGACGCGGTGGCACTGCCCTACTTCCCTAACCTGAAGATCGCTTGCGGGCACTTCAAGACCGGGCGCACCGACTCCGAAGAACATCGCGCGTTGCCGAATTCCTACGGGCCGCTGGACCCGAGCCGCCACTTCATCGCACGCGCCACCGGCAACTCCATGGACGGCGGCAAGAACCCGGTGCGCGACGGCGACTACCTGCTGCTGGAGCTAATCAGCCCCACGCGCGCCGGCTCCATCACGGGCAACGTGGTCGCCATCGAACGGCAAGACGAAGCCGGCGACAACCAGTACATGCTGCGAGTGGTGACCAAGGACCGCGATGGGCAATACGTGCTGAAGGCCAACAACCCGGCCTACGAGGACATGCCGGCGACGGACGAGATGCGCACGCTGGCGCGCCTACGCGGAGTGATCGATCCGCTGGACCTGGCTGTCGGCCAGGCATTCCAGCGTGAGGAGATTCCCGCACTGTTCGGTGAAGTGTTCAACCCCGGCAATTGGAACGTCGGGCATGTCACGCTGAACGACAAGAAGGCGCACATGCTGCTGGTGACCCTGAACAAGCAGGGCAAGGCCGAAGAGCACAAGTATCTGGATCATTGGATCGACGAGCATCATTTTCATTGGCAGAGCCAGAATTCGACGACGCCGGAGAGCAAGCGGGGGCAGGAGATCATCGGGCATGTGCGGCGAGGGATTGCCATACATCTGTTCGTGCGGGATGCGAAGCTGGCGGGTGGGAAGGCGGCACCCTTTGTCTACCATGGGCGGGCGACGTATGAGTCGCATCAGGGGAGTGGGCCCATGAGTGTGGTACTCAGTTTCTAAAGGCTCAACCCTACCCTGCTAAGAGCAGACAACCCCTCGCACGCTCGAAAGCGATTACCTGAAGGACTACATCGGTCTAGGCACAGCCCCAAACCTATGTCTATCGTCAAGACAGTTGAGAGAGCTTGTCGGGTCATGCTGGACACTGCCTCGCCAGATTCAGTATCA
>JANNDB010000255.1:0-4096 GCA_031387285.1 Betaproteobacteria bacterium
GCCGATGACGACTTCGCGCGTTGCTGAACTGATGATGGTGTCGGTCACACTGTTTCCTTGCTGACTGGGTTTTCTGCATTGCGCCCCGGGTACCAGGGCACGCGGCCGTTCAGGACACCCGATTTCTGGATGATCTCGGCCACGGTTTCTTCCTGGCGGTAGGCCATCATGTGGATGCCCGACACGCCCTTGATCTCGCGAATCTCCTGGATCAGGTCAATACACACCTGCCGTCCCTCGAGCGCCTGCTTCTCCGCGCCGGCGACGCGCTTGATGATGCTGTCCGGGATGTGGATGCCCGGCACGTTGCTGCGCATCCATTCGCCGGCCTTGGCCGAACGCAGGGGCCCGACCCCCACCAGGATGAACACCTTGCCGAGCAGTCCGAGGTCTTCCACCCGGGTCATGAAGGCGCGCAGGCGCGGCACGTCATAACAGTACTGGGTCTGCACGAACTGCGCGCCGGCCTGCACCTTCTTGGCGAGGCGCTCGGCACGCCATTCATAAGGCAGCCCAAAGGGGTTGGCCGCCGCACCCAAAAAGACGCGCGGAGCGAACGTGATCTTGCGACCGCTCTGGAACTTGTGGTCGTCGCGCAGGCCGCGTCCGATCTCCAGCAGCGACATGCAGTCGAGGTCGAACACCGGCTTGGCCTGCGGATGGTCCCCGGCCTGCACGCCGTCACCGGTCAGGCACAGGATGTTGCATACGCCCATGGCGGCGCCGCCCAGAATGTCACCCTGGATGGCGATGCGGTTCTTGTCGCGGCACGAGATCTGCATCACCGGCGCGTATCCCACCCTGGTGAGCAGGGCGCAAACCGCGAGGCTCGACATGTGGCAGTTGGCGCCGCTGCCATCGGTGGCGTTGATGGCATCCACATAACCGTCGAACACGCGTGCGCGCCGGTAGACGTCTTCGGGATCGGCCGAATCCGGCGGATCGAGTTCAGAGGTGACGGCAAACACGCCGCTTCGCAGGATCCGCTCAAGCCGCCCGGGCGAGGTGTGGCCGGGCAGGATCGGCAGGGGGTAGCCGGGTACCGGCTCGTCTTCGAAGTTCACCGGGCCTCCACGGGTGCGCTTGCAACCGCCTTTTCGCGCGCGACCTTCATCCACGATGATTTGCCTTGCAGCCGGCGGTCCACCGCAAACTGCACGACCTTGATCGCGGCCCGACCCTCCACCATGCGCTGGCTTCCTTCGTGCGCTTCGACCCAGACGCAACGCATCTCGGGATTTACTTCGCAATTGCCATTGGCACGTACGCCGCCGCACGGGCCGTTGCGCAGATTCTTCGGGCAGTTCATGGAGCACGACATGCCGGTCGAACTCAATGCGCACTGGCCACACATCTGGCAGTCAAACAGGAAGCCCTTGACCAGCTTCTCGACCGTCGCCACCGGCTTTTCGAGCCGCCCGTAACCGATCGCTTTCCACAGCGGGTGCAGTGCCACCAGGGCACGCTCGAAGGCGGCATAGAACACCTCCATGCCGCGCGCATGGCGCACCGACCAGCGCCGCACGGCATACATCAGGCAGCTCCTTCCGCGGTCGGCGGAATGGCGCGACCCGTAGGATCTTCCAGCCCGTGCGAGCGGATCAGCCGCAACAGGTCGTCGTCAGAATAACGCGCTTCGATGCGTGCCGCCTCGGCATTCGCCTCGGCCTGCAGATCGTTGCCACAGGCGCGTGGCTCGCTGCGCTTCCAGTCGGCCAGATAGGCATCCGAGCCGGACTTGCCGGCGCGCATGGCGGCTCGGTCGACCGCTTCCTGGAAGCGGTGCGACAACTGCACCTTGGCGGTCTCGCGCCCGGCCTTCACCAGAACCTGGGCTGGCACATCGCGCCAGGAAATCACAATCAGCTTTGCCAAAACACCACTCCTTCATGGGCATGCCGCAGGCCATGCTCCAGTCCACCGTAGCCGGTGAACCGGTATTCGAATTCCAGCCCCAGGCGCCGCGCTGCGGCCTCGGCCGCCTGCCGCTTCTCGGGCGACTCCACCTGCGCCAGATACACCAGGCGGCGGTAGTTGCCGAAGTAGATCGGCAGCAACTCCGGATGGCGGTCGATTCCCAGGCCATGCACGATCAGCCGCTCGAAATGCGTGGCCAGGAAATCGGTCAGAAAGAATGTTCCCGGCTCGGCCTCGGCCATCTCCGCAAACTGTGCGGCTCCGGCAAAAAATTCATAGCAGTGGGCACCGGGCAGACGCTCCACTTTTTCTTCCTGCAACACCGCATCAAGCAGTCCACCGGTGCCGCAATCCGCATACGCCACAAAAATCGACGCAAAGCGCGAACGCGCGGCGTGGATTTTTTGGCGTACCGCGCCCGGAATCTTCTCCGGCCGGTTGTGCAGGTCTGCCGGCAGGCATTGCACCGCCAGGTGCGGCCAGTCGTTCAGGCGGCGCAGCGCCACGATTTCATGCGCCAATGCCCCGCATGCAATCACCAGGCTTGACGCGGGAGCGCCCATGGTGAAAGCTCCTAGCGCGCGGCGCGCCGGGCGGCGATCAGGGTCTTGGCGGTCTCCACGGCGATTCCGGCGTCACGGCAATAGGCGTCGGCGCCCACGGCCTTGCCGAACTCTTCGTTCAACGGGGCGCCGCCGACCAGCACGATGTAATCATCGCGCAGGCCCTTTTCCTTGTGCGTGTCGATCACCACCTTCATGTACGGCATCGTGGTGGTCAGCAGTGCCGACAGGCCCAGGATGTCGGGCTTGTGTTCTTCCAGCGCCGCCAGGTATTTCTCGACCGGGTTGTTGATGCCCAGGTCGATCACCTCGAAGCCCGCGCCTTCCATCATCATGCCCACCAGGTTCTTGCCGATGTCGTGAATGTCACCCTTCACGGTGCCAATCACCATCTTGCCGATAGGCTCGACGCCAGTCTCGGCCAGCAGGGGGCGCAGGATTTCCATGCCGCCCTTCATCGCGTTGGCGGCCAGCAGCACTTCAGGAACGAACAAGATGCCGTCGCGGAAATCAACGCCGACGATGCGCATGCCTTCGACCAGCGCGTCGTCCAGCACACGTGCCGCCGACCAGCCGCGCCCGAGCAGGATGTGGGTGGCTTCCACGACCTCGTCGCGCAGGCCGTTGTAAAGGTCGTCGTGCACCTGTTCGGTCAAGTCCTCGTCGTTCAACGAGTTCAAGTCCAGATCGTCATCGAATTCTTCGGCCATGGTCAAAATCCCAGCTAAAACGCAATGCGGCACGATGCCGGCGCGGCACTCACCAATGTGGCCGGAATGGTACGAGGGCGCCTGTAGGGCAACTGGCAGATTAGCGACTTCAGGTTGTCGCCTGACGACATGCGGCGCGCGCACGGAGCGCATGCTTGCGGCTCATGGCCCGGTCGTTGTAATCGCACTCACAGTCGCGCCCGGACAAATGGCCGGCAACGCGCTGCCTACACTGTGCGCCTACCAAAGGAGCTAGCAGCCGCCATGAACGTCCCTCTTGAAGGCAAACCGCATTTCATCCTGAACGCCACCTGCGATAGCCGCCTGGGCACGGTCGCTGCCGTCTCCGGCTTCCTGGCCTCGCGCCAGTGCTACATCACCGAGATGCAGCAGTTCGACGACGTCATCAGCGGGCGCTTCTTCGTGCGCGTGAATTTCTACGGTGAACCGGGGCAGACCCCGGCCATCGACGGGCTGCGCGAGCAGTTTCAGGACGTGGCGCGCCGCGAACAGATGGAATGGGCGATCTACGACGCCGACAAGCGCCCGCGTGTACTCATCATGGTCTCCAAGTTCGACCATTGCCTGGACGACTTGCTGTACCGGCATCGCACCGGCGAGCTGAAGATGGAAATCACGGCGGTGGTGTCAAACCACCCGGATCTGCACAAGATGGTCGAGAACCACGGTATCGAATACATCTACCTGCCGGTCACGGCGGCGACCAAACCGGAGCAGGAAGCCCGGTTGCTGGAAATCGTCGCCAGGACCGACAGCAGCCTGGTCGTGCTGGCGCGCTACATGCAGGTGCTCTCGAACGACCTGTGCCGCCAGCTGCGCGGCCGCGCCATCAACATCCACCACTCGTTCCTGCCCGGTTTTAAGGGCGCCAAGCCCTACCACCAG
>JANNDB010000384.1:0-1857 GCA_031387285.1 Betaproteobacteria bacterium
CGCTGGCGCTGGAGTGGGCACTGGAGGGTGTACGCATCAACGCGGTCGGCCCCGGGCCCACCGAGACTCCCATGCTGGGTGCCACCATGGCCGACCCGCGGGCGCTGGCGGCCATGCACGACAGCATTCCGATGGGGCGCCTGGGTCAACCCGATGAAATCGGCGAGCTGGTGAGTTTCCTGCTGTCCGGGCGCGCCTCCTTCATCACGGGCCAGGTGGTGTGTGCCGACGGTGGCTTCACCGCCCGCTAGGTGAGCAGCATGCCGCACACAACGCCGTCGAGCCTTGCCAGCCTGGCCCAGGTGATACGCAGCAAGAATGCCGGGCCGGCCCAACTCACGATCGATGTCTTCTTCAACGATGCGCAGGCCTATGCCCGCGCGTTGTGCAGTCCGGCGATGACCGAGGCGGCGATCGCGCAGCGTTACGGGCTGTCCGCAAGCGAGGTTCGCCGTTTCGCGCTGCCCGATATCAGCGCGATCAAGTATTCCATGCCGCGCATGCTGTGCGCCGGCACCCCGGGCGACGGTGATGTATACGGCGCACAGCAGCACGGCCCGATGCTGGAGATCGTGTTGTGAGCGCCAGTGAACGATTGCTGCACGGACACCGGCCGTCGGACGGCCCGCTGCGGGTGCTGGCTGCGTCCGGCCAGCTTGGCTACGGGATACCGCAGGCGGCGTTCGAGCGGGGCATGGCGCGCAGACCGCATTTCATCGGATGTGACATGGGCTCGATCGACCCGGGCCCGTATTACCTGGGCTCGGGCACCATGGCGGCGCCGGAGGCCATGGTGGAGCGCGACCTGGCGCTTGTGTTGCGCGCGGCGCTCGCGCTCGGTGTGCCGCTGGTCATCGGCAGCGCCGGCACGGCAGGCGCCAGGCCGCAACTCGATGCGACGGTGGCGATGGTTCTGCGCATCGCAGAGGAGCACAAGCTGCAGTTCCGGCTGACCACGGTTGCCAGTGACGTGGCGGCCGATGTGGTGCAGGCCGCCATGGACGACGGGCGCCTGGAGCCGATCGGCAACATGGCCATGCCCGGGCGCGAGTCGATCACTTCCTGCACCCATATCGTCGGGCAATGTGGCACCGAGACACTGGCGCGCGCCCTGCGCACGCCGACCGACGTCCTGATCGCCGGGCGCGCCTGTGACACGGCCATTTTTGCGGCCCTGCCGCAGTTGCTGGGTTACCCGCTGGCTCTGTCGCTGCATATGGCCAAGATCATCGAATGCACGTCGTTGTGTTGCCGACCGGCCGGACGCGACGCCATCCTGGCGGAACTCGACATGCAGGGGTTCACGCTCGAGAGCATGAACCCACACGCGCATGCAACGCCGGCTTCGGTGGCGGCACACGCCCTGTACGAACAGGCGGACCCATTCGAGGTCGATGAACCGGACGGCACCTTGCTGCTGCACGGTGCCTCGTACCAGGCCATCGATGGCCACCGTACGCGCGTCACGGGTGCGGGCTTTCGCGCGCGCGTGCGGCCGAGCTGCAAAGTGGAGGGCGCGGCGCTGATCGGCTGGCGCGCGGTCCTGCTGGCCGGCGTGGCCGACCCGACCCTGCTGGCGCAGCTGCACCCGGTGCTGGAGGCCGTCACGGCGCGCGTACGGGACCTGGTGCCGGGTGACTGGGACGCCTACCCGCATATATACGGCCAGGGCGCGGTACGCCCGCTGCCGCCAGCCCAGCACGCCGCCCACTAAGCCGGTTTGGTGATCGAGTTCATCGCCGACAGCGCAGCGCTGGCGCGCACGGCTGCCGGTGTGTTCAAGCAGAACCTGTTGCACTTTGCCTACCCCGGCCGTCTTTCCACGGCGGGCAACATCGCTTTTGCGTTCACCCCGAG
>JANNDB010000288.1:0-6064 GCA_031387285.1 Betaproteobacteria bacterium
GGCGCATACCAAAGCCGAGACCGTGGCATCCCGCAAGGCCTCGCAACTGGCGCTGGAGGCATTCACCGCTGGTCTGCCGGAGATGCTGGGCGGGTCGGCGGATCTGACCGGCTCCAACCTGACCAACACCAAATCCACGCCCAGCCTGCGCTTCAACCTTGCAGGCGACGTCGTGCAGACGGCCGGCGCCGACGGCCAGCTGATCGGTGGCCGCCATATCAATTACGGCGTGCGCGAATTCGGCATGGCAGCCATCATGAACGGCATCGCGCTGCACGGTGGATTCATCCCCTACGGCGGCACCTTCCTGACGTTCAGTGACTACAGCCGCAATGCGATTCGCATGGCGGCCCTGATGAAACTGCGGGTCGTGCACGTGTTCACGCACGACAGCATCGGTCTGGGCGAAGACGGCCCCACGCACCAGTCGATCGAGCACGCAGCGTCCTTGCGGCTGATCCCGAATCTGGATGTGTGGCGTCCCGGCGACACTGCCGAGACCAGCGTTGCCTGGGCCGTCGCCCTGCAAAACCGCGACCGTCCAACCGCCTTGTTGCTGAGCCGGCAAAACATCAGCTATGCGCCCAAGGGCGCTTCGCAGGCAGCGCCCGACGCCTACGGGCTCGACGCCATCAGCAAGGGTGCCTACGTACTGGCCGAGCCGGGCGAGGTCGGTTTGAAGCGCCGCGCCCAGGCCGTGATCATCGCCACCGGGTCGGAGGTGCAGCTTGCCCTGAAGGCGCAGGAACTGCTGGCGCTGCGCAAGATCGCGGTGCGCGTCGTGTCCATGCCGAGCACGACCACCTTTGACCGCCAGAGCGTCGCCTACAAGAACGCCGTGTTGCCCGCAGGCCTGCCGCGTATCGCGGTGGAGATGGGGGTCAGCGCCCTGTGGTGGAAATACGGTTGCGCCGCTGTGGTGGGCATCGACCGCTACGGCGAGTCGGCACCAGCGCCGGCCTTGTTCAGGTACTTTGGATTCACCCCGGAGAATGTTGCCGACACGGTGGAAAAGGCCATTCGCGCGCGCTGAAAACCAGCAGATTTTTTCAACTAAGGGATCGGGAAATCATGACTATCAAGATTGGCATCAACGGGTTTGGGCGCATCGGCCGCATGGTGTTTCGCGCGGCCGTGCAGAACTTCAGCAACATCGAAGTGGTGGGCATCAATGACCTGCTGGAGCCGGACTACCTGGCCTACATGCTGCAGTTCGATTCGGTGCACGGCCGCTTCAAGGGCGACGTGGCAGTGGACGGCAATACGCTGGTCGTCAATGGCCGCAGGATTCGCCTGAGCGCCGTGAAAGACCCGTCCGAGCTCAAATGGAAGGAAGTCGGTGCGGACATCGTGATCGAGGCCACAGGGCTTTTCCTCACCAAGGAGACGGCGCAAAAGCACATCGATGCGGGGGCCAGGAAGGTCATCATGTCGGCGCCGAGCAAGGACGACACGCCCATGTTTGTGTTTGGCGTGAACGACAAGACCTATGCCGGGCAGGCCATCATCTCCAACGCCTCCTGCACCACCAACTGCCTGGCGCCGCTGGCCAAGGTCCTCAACGACAACTGGGGAATCAAGCGCGGACTGATGACCACCGTGCACGCCACCACGGCGACCCAGAAGACCGTGGACGGCCCATCGAACAAGGACTGGCGGGGCGGGCGCGGCATCCTGGAAAACATCATTCCCTCGTCGACCGGCGCAGCCAAGGCGGTGGGTGTGGTGATTCCGGAGCTGAACAAGAAGCTGACCGGAATGTCGTTTCGCGTCCCCACATCAGACGTCTCCGTGGTCGATCTCACTGTCGAGCTCAACCGTGAAGCCACCTATGCGCAAATCTGCGCCGCCATGAAAAATGCTTCCGAAGGCAGCATGAAGGGTGTCATGGGCTACACCGAGGCCAAGGTGGTTTCCACTGATTTCCGCGGTGAAACCTGTACGTCGGTGTTTGACGCCGAAGCCGGAATCGCACTCGACGGCACCTTTGTCAAGGTGGTGTCCTGGTACGACAACGAGTGGGGTTATTCCTGCAAGGTGCTGGAGATGGCGCAGGTCATCGCCGGCTAGCTGTCGCGGTGGACAATCGCCCGGCGCGCGGCATCGCGTTCCTGAGTCTGGGCGTACTGGTCTTTTCGCTCCAGGACGCCGTTGTCAAGCAGGTCAGCGGCGCATACCCGCTGACGCAGGTCCTGTCGATGCGGGCCGTGGTTGCCGGGCCGATCCTGTTCGCGCTGGTGCAGATGGAGGTCGGCTGGCGTGCCATTTTCTCAAAGGACTTCTGGCCGCTGACCGGCCGCGCCGCCCTTATGTTTGTGGCTTACATGGCCTACTACATGGCGTTTCCGGCCCTGCCGCTGGCGGACGCAGTCGCCTTGTATTTCACGGTGCCGCTGTTTGTCACGGCCTTGGCAGGCCCGCTATTGGGCGAGCGCGCGCCCTGGCCGGTGTGGACTGCCGTCGGAGTGGGGTTCCTGGGCGTTCTGGTGATGCTCCAGCCGGGCAGCGGACTGTTTGAGGCCGCCGCGCTGTTGTCGCTGCTGTCAGCCGCCATGTACGCCGGCTCCATGCTGATGGCGCGGCGCCTGGGCGCGGCGCAGGCGGCTTCGGTGATGTCCTTCTACCAGAACGGGGTGTTCCTGTTCGGGGCGCTCGTTATCGCCTGGTGCCTGCACGCGCTCGGTATCGCGCACGCGGAGCATCCCAGCCTGTCGTTCCTGGTTCGGCCCTGGGTCATGCCGACGGTTTGGGATGCCCTGCTGATCGCATCCTGCGGTGTGGTGGCAGCCGCCGGAACGATGTTGCTGACCTCCGCCTACCGCGTCGCCAAGGCCAGCGTCGTGACACCGTTCGAGTATTCGGGCGTCTTGTGGGCGCCCTTGTGGGGCTACCTGTTTTTCGCCGAAATTCCGCGCATGAGCACCGTCGCCGGTGCGATCCTCATCGTTGGCGCGGGGCTGGTTGCCTTGCGCCTCTCCAGGCACTAAAGTCTGCCTGTCGCACAAGGATCCTGATGACATATGAGCTGACGGCGCAGCGGGAAATGGGCGCCCTGGAACTGCGCCGTAGTGGTGGCGGCGCTGCCTGGAAACTTTCCAACTACTGGCTGCGTGACAACTGCGCGTGTGCCTTGTGCCGGCACCCGGGCAATGGCCAGAAACTCTACGAGATCACCGATCTGCCTGACGGCTTGCAGGTGCGTACGGTGGCGCATGGCGCCGACGGCAGCCTCCAGGTCGTATGGTCGGACGGCCATGTTTCCGCCTATGACCAACACTGGCTGGAGGATCACGACCTTGGCAGTGCCGCGCGTGCGCAGCGGGTGCATCGCCCGCGCCTGTGGGATGCACGCCTGCGCGGCAACCTGCCTGAGGGCGACTGGCCGGTCATGCTGGCCGACCCGGCGCAGGAACTGGCCTGGCTGGAGCACTACGCTGCATTGGGCGTTGGCCTGCTGCACAACGTGCCGCTGCAGCCGGGTGCGGTGGCCGAAGTCGGTGACCGGCTGGGTTTTGTGCGCGTCACCAATTACGGTCGCCTGTTTGACGTGATCTCGGTGCCCAACCCGACCAACCTGGCCTACACCGCGGTGGGGCTGGGTGTGCATTCCGACAATCCCTACCGCGACCCGTCACCTGGTGTGCAGTTGTTGCATTGCCTGGTGTCCGAGGCGCCCGGCGGCGACACCCAGCTGGTGGACGGGTTCAACGCAGCCGGCATGCTGCGCGCCGAGAATCCCGCAGCGTTCGACCTGCTGACGCGTGTGCCGATGAACTTTAGGTATGCGGATGCCAACACGGAACTGCGGGCCCGCCAGATCCTGATCTCCTTGGACAGCGATGGCGTCGTGCACGCAGTGCATTTCAACAACCGTTCGGCCGACTGGGTGGACGCGCCCGCCGCGGACGTTGGCGCATGGTACGAGGCCTACCGGGCGTTTGCTGCCATCCTGAAGCGGCCGCAACTGCAGGTCGTGTTCCGGCTCAAGCCGGGCGACTGCGTGGTGATGCAGAACGACCGGACGCTGCACGGCCGCACCGCTTTTGACCCGGGCCGCGGTCGTCGCCATCTGCAGGGTTGTTATATTGATGCCGACGCCATGCGCAGCCGATTGCAGGTGTTGCGGCGCGTGCTGGCAACGTAGGGGAAGCCATGACGAGCGAAGTGATAGAGCGGATCCACGCGGCTTTCGAGCGGCGCGGCCACGAGGGGTACGGCGAAGGCGTGAGCCAGCTCGACCACGCCTTGCAGTGCGCAGCCTTTGCCGAACGCGACCGTGCGTCGCCGGCCTTGATTGCCGCCGCTTTGCTGCACGATATTGGCCATCTGCTGCATGACCTGCCGCAGGACGTGGCCGACAGCGGGATCGATACCCAGCACGAGTCCAGCGGTTCGGCGTGGTTGTCGCAGTACTTCGGACCTGATGTGACAGAGCCGGTGCGCATGCATGTGGCCGCCAAGCGCTACCTTGCCGCGGTCGAGCCGGGCTACTTTGAGCAGCTCTCGAAGGCCTCCAAGCTGTCCCTGCGCCTGCAGGGTGGCCCGATGGAGGCTGAGCAGGCGCGCGCGTTCGAGGCGGAGCGCTTCTTTGCCGATGCGGTTCGTTTGCGTCGCTGGGACGAGGAGGGCAAGATAGTTGGTTATCAGGGCCCTGACGCGCGGCATTTTGATGCCGTGGTGGCGGTGAGCCTGAGGGCGGTATGAGCGCCGCGCCGGGCCGCCCCAAGCAAGCTCACGCCGCAGTGCGTAGCACGAAGGCTACCTCATGAACGTGCGGCAGATTCCCAGGGTCGATGTATCCGGCCTGTTCGCCGGCGGCGCCGGGGCGCGCGCTGCTGTCGACGGTGCCATCCAGGCAGCCGCATGCAACGAAGGCATGATGGTCATCTCCGGCCTGCCAGAGTGGGCCGCGCTGGGGCCCGCGAGGCGCCGCCAGCTGCTGGCGCTGTTTGCATTGCCGGAACACGAGACGCGCAAACTCTGGCGCTGGAACTTCGACCCGTCGCGGCCCAACGTGTACCGCGGCTGGTTCCCCTTGCAGGCCGGTCAGGCCACCTACAAGGAGGGTATCGACATGGGTCCGGATGTGGCCTACGGCGCATCCGTCGTCGATAACAGCGATCCCCTGCGCGAAGCCACGCCATTTCCCGCAGAGGAAGTGCTGCCAGGCTGGCGCGCCGCTGCGCGCGACTACTACTTCGCGATGGAGCGGCTCTCCAGAGCATTGATGCACGCCATCGCACGTGGGCTCGCGTTGCCTGAGGACACCTTCGACTTCGCCTTCGAGGGCGGAATTTCCACCCTGCGCTTATTGCGCTACCCGGTGCGACCGGACTCTTCCTTTGAAGGCGGCGATCCGGCCGACATGTGGACCAACCAGGAAGGTGTGCCCCGTTATGTTTTGGGCCGCGGCCACGTCGACACCGGTTTCATGACGCTGCTCGCCCAGGATGGCGTCGAGGGCCTGCAAGCCCAGCATCTGGACGGAAGCTGGATAGACGTGCCGCCAGCAGAGGGAACGCTGGCCGTCAACTTCGGAAAGGTGCTGGAGCGCTGGACGGCCGGCAGGATCCGCGCCACTGTGCACCGGGTACTCGGCTCCGGGCGCGAGCGCTTTTCGATCCCGTTCTTCTACGAAGCCCGGGTCGATGCCGTCATTGCACCCTTGTCATTGCCTGGCGCGGAACCCTTTGAGCCGTTCTATTTTGGCGACCATTTGTGGGAGACCACGACCAAGTTTGTGGAACAGCGTGGCATCGCTCACCTGCGAACGCCGAGGGGCCGGCCGGCGGGCTGATGGCACATGTGGCCTACCCGTCGGCTGGCGACCATGATGTCTGGAGTTTGTGCACTTGCCAGGCCTATTCTTTGGCGCCCAGCCCTGTAGCGGCAGTTGCCACTATTCGAATCCGGCGTCACGCGCAATTGCAGCCCGCCTTGTCAGTGTCGGTTTGCCTTACAGACTTGTCGGATTGACCTCAGATGGATCGTCTAAGTGATTGAAAATAAAAGTTTTTTTGTATTGGCACCGAATTTGCTTGATACCTCAGGCCGCAGTGTCTTT
>JANNDB010000305.1:0-4135 GCA_031387285.1 Betaproteobacteria bacterium
CCGAGCCGGCGAACGCGACGATGCCCACTTTCACCGTGCGCGGCAGTTCGCCGATGAACGCCTTGGCCGCGTTCTGCGCCGCGACGAGGCGGTTCGGCAGGACGTCCGTGGCGCGCATGCTGCCCGACACGTCCATGGCGAGGATGATGGTCTCCTGCGTGCTGGGAAGCGTGATCACCGCAAACGGCCGCGACGCCGCGAACAGCATGGCGGCCAGCGCCAGCAGGAACAGCGCCGGTGGGATATGCCGTCGCACGCCCATGCCCTTGCCGAGCGCTTCCTTCACGATGGACAGGTTGGCATAACGCAGCGTGAGCTTCTTCTTGCGCCGCAGCAGCCACAGGTAGGCCAGCACCAGCAGCGGCAGGGCCAGCAGCAGCCATAGGAACTGTGGCCACAGGAAAGTCATCGGTATGTTCATAACGCGGTCTCCCGGCTCATGCAGCTGCACGCAGGTGGGCCGGCATGGCACGCGCGCCGCTCATGCGGCTCTTGCGTTTGCGCAGTTCGGCGAAGCGCATCACGGCGTCCACCAGATCGTCGCCGGTCGACAGTTCCAGCGTGTCTACACCGGCCTTGACAAAAGCCTGGCGCAGGTCGGCCTCGCGCTGCGCGGCAATACGGGCAAAACGCTTGCGAAACCCCGCATCATGGGTGTCCACCAGCAGCTGTTCACCGGTTTCGGCATCACGTATCGGGATCAGCCCGAGATCCGGAAGTTCCAGGTCCATCGGATCGAGCAGGCGCACAGCGACGACTTCGTGGCGCTGCGCGAGCATCGCCAGTGGCCTTTCCCAGCCCGGCTCACTGATGAAATCGGAAACGACAAAGATGGTCGAACGCCGCCGCACCGTGGCGGCTGCCGACTGCAGCAGTTCATGCAGGCGCGTCCCGCCGGCAGCAGTGCCCTCGGGCCGGGTCTGCATGGCGTGCAGCAACTGCAATACATGCATGCGGCCGCCGCGCGCCGGCATCACGGTGTCCACGCCGGTTCCATACAACAGCGCGCCAATGCGGTTGCCGTGGCGCGTCAGCATGCGCGCCAGCACGGCCACGAACTCGGCCGACACCGTGCGCTTGCGCTGGTCAGTGGAGCCGAAATCCACCGACGGGCTCAGGTCCAGCAGGAACCAGGCCGCCATTTCCCGGTCTTCCGTGAAGACACGCACATGGGGCTGCTGCAGCCGCGCCGTCACATTCCAGTCGATATGGCGCACGTCATCGTGCAACTGGTATTCGCGCAGGTCGGCCAGGTCGAGGCCGGCGCCGCGCAACAGCGTGCGGTAATCGCCCTGCAGCAGGCCGTCCAGACGCCGGATCACGGTCCATTCGAGCCGCCGCAGCACCCGCTCCGCTGCGGCTGGCAGCGGGGGCGGCAACGCCGTTGCCGCGGAAGCTGCCTTCTTCGCCTTGGACTTGAACAGACCGAACATGGAGGAAGGCTGCGACGATGGATCAGGCGGCCAGCTTCTCGTGCTCCAGCGGCTTGGCCGGCGCCGGGATCTTGGCCATGATCTTGCCCACCAGCGCATCCGGGGTGAGCCCCTCCGAAAGCGCTTCATACGACAACACCAGGCGATGGCGCAACACGTCGGGAACCAGATCGGTCATGTCTTCCGGCAACACGTAGGTGCGGCCGCGCAGCATGGCCAGCGCGCGGGCGCCTTCGGTCAGGTTGATGGTCGCGCGCGGGCTGGCGCCGTAGGTGATGAACCGGCGCAGCTCGGCCAGATCGTGTTTTTCCGGTGTGCGGGTGGCCGACACCAGGCGCACCGCGTACTGGATCATGGAGGGGTCCACATACACCTCGCGGCAGGCGCTTTGCAAGGCCGCAAGCTGCTCGGTGGTCGCCACCGCGGTGACGGCCACCGCCGGCCCGGTGACACGTTGGACGATGACGAACTCCTCTTCGTCGGTCGGGTAGTCCACCAGCACCTTCATCATGAAGCGGTCTACCTGCTCCTCGGGCAGCGGGTAGGTGCCTTCGGTCTCGATCGGATTCTGTGTGGCCATCACCAGGAAGGGACTGGGAACCTTGTGGGTCTCGCCAGCGATCGTGACCTGGCGTTCCTGCATCACCTCGAGCAGCGCACTCTGCACCTTGGCGGGCGCGCGGTTGATTTCATCGGCCAGCAGCAGGTTGGTGAACACCGGTCCGAGCGAGGTGCCGAATTCGCCGGTCTTCTGGTTGTAGATGCGGGTTCCCACCAGATCGGCGGGCACCAGGTCGGGCGTGAACTGGATACGCTTGAAATTGCCGCGCACCGTGTTGGCCAGCGTCTTCACTGTCAACGTCTTGGCCAGGCCGGGAACCCCTTCCACCAGCAGGTGGCCCTGGGCCAGCATCGCCACCATCACGCGTTCCAGGAACCGGTCCTGGCCGACGACGATACGCTTGACCTCGTAGAGGATCTGTTCCATCAATTCGGCCGTCTTGCCGTTGCTGCTCTCGTCCATGCCTGTGCCTTTCCGGGTGTGTAGCCAAATTAGAAGGGGTGCAGTCCCACGGCGCCGGCCGCGCTTTCGATGGGCACCGCGAAACCGATGCCGATGAAGGTGCGCTGATGGCTCGGGTTCAGGATCGCGGTCACGATGCCCACGACCTGTCCGTCCATGGTGACCAGCGGCCCACCCGAATTGCCCGGGTTGGCGGCTGCGTCGAACTGGATCAGGTTGGTCATTTCCTGCCGGCCTTCAGGCGAGCGGAAGGAGCGTTTGAGGCCGGACACCACACCGGACGAAGCCGAAGGACCGATGCCGAACGGGAAGCCGACAGCCACCACCTGATCGCCCGGCGCCAGGTCATGGGTGGAGCGCATGGTGGCCGCATGCAGGTCATCGGGAATGGTGTGTGCCTGCAACACGGCCAGGTCGTCCTCGGCCTGGACGCTGCGGATCGTTGCCACGGACTCGAGGCCGTCGGCGAACACCACCTTGATCCTTTCGGCGCCGTTCACCACATGCAGATTGGTCAGGATGATGCCCTTGTCCACGATCACCACGCCGGTGCCTACGCCGCGTTCGATCTCGTCGCGGCCATTCACACCGAGTTCGTAACTCATCACCCTTACCACGGAAGGTGCGATGGCTTCGTAGGCGCGCGTCGCCGGCGATGGCAGGGTGGACGTTTCCAGCGTCTTGAGTACGGCGTTGTCGATGTCCTCCTGGGTGATCCTGCGCTGCCCGGGCTTGAGGACGAGGTTCAGCATGATCACGAGGCTGATACCCAGCAGCAGGATGGCCGACCACAGGACGCGCGGGTCTGACGGCGAGAACTTCCACCAGCGCCTGCGCGTGGGGGCAGGGGCGCTGGGCGCCGCTACGGCAGGAGCCATTGCGCCACGTGCGGCAGGGTCGCTGGAACGGGAACGGCTATACAGTGCTGGCCTGCGCATCGCTTGCCTTTTGGTAAATTCACCTGGATGCAATATACGGTAACACGGTTCCCGGCTTTGCGCAGCCCATGGCGGCACCGCGCTCAGGCGCCGGGCCGCTGTAACTGCGGGCACGGAACCTGGACCAATTCGAACCCGGGTGCCGCCCGGGCGGCGCCCGGCAACACCCGTACGGCACTGAGCGCGCCACCCCAGACGCAGCCGGTGTCCAGCGACAGAACGTCGTGTCGCGCCAGCCAGCCCACCGTGGACCAGTGACCAAACGCCACCGTGATGGTGGCCGTGCGCCGGCCCGGCGCGTCGAACCACGGTCCGAAGCCGGACGGCGCCGCCCCCACGCCTTCCTTGGTCTCGAACTCCATGCCGTCGTCCGCCGTGCAGAAACGCAGGCGCGTCAACACGTTCACGATGGCACGCAGTCGCTCTGCACCAGCGAGGCCCGCGTGCCAGTGTGTGGGCTGGTTGCCGTACATGTCGGCCAGAAACGCAGCGCAGCGCGGGCCTGAAAGTACTTCGCGCACTTCATGGGCCAGTGCCACCGTGCCGGCTGCCGTCCAGGACGGTAGCACGCCAGCGTGCACCATCAGTAGCTCGTATCCGCCCACACGATCGAGCAAGGCCAGCGGGAGTGTGCGCAGCCAGTCAAGCAGCACGTGCCGGTCCGGCGCTTGCAGGATGGCGTTGAGCGTGTCGCGGCGATGCGGCGGCCGCACGCCTGCGTCCAGCGCGATCAGGTGCAG
>JANNDB010000354.1:0-9535 GCA_031387285.1 Betaproteobacteria bacterium
ACATTGAATGCTGCGTGGCGGGTGAACGCAGCGGGCTCTACTACACCTGCGTCAACTCCTACCTCACGGCCGATGAGCTGGCCTATATCCTGAACAACAGCGAGTCGCAACTGCTTATCACCTCGCACTCGCGCCTGGCAGTGGCCAGGGCCGCGCTGCTGTCATGCCAGCGCGTCACGCTGTGTCTGGTAGCGGATGCGGCTGCAGATTTTGCCGATGAGCAGGTGGGCGCCGCGCGGGTGGCCGGCATGGACCGCGCGAGCGCAGAATTGCCCGTAAGCCGGATCTCCGACGAGTGGCTCGGCACTTCGATGCTGTATTCGTCGGGCACCACGGGCCGCCCCAAGGGTGTGCTGCGTCCGCTGCCGGAAAATCCGCCCGACAAGCCGCTGCCCCTGTTCGACTTCCTGCAGGGCTTGTGGCAAGGCGAGCCAGGCATGATCTATTTGTCCCCGGCGCCGATGTACCACGCCGCGCCGCTGTCCAATGTGAGCATCGCCATGCGCAATGGTGGCACCGTGATCATCATGGAGCACTTCGATCCGCTGCAGTACCTGGAACTGGTCGAGCGCTACCGCGTGACGCACAGCCAGCTCGTGCCCACCATGTTCAGCCGCATGCTCAAGCTGCCCGAGGCGCAGCGCAGGCGGCACGATCTGTCGTCGCTGCGTATTGCCATCCACGCCGCCGCGCCATGCCCGGTCCAGGTCAAGGAGCAGATGATCGAATGGTGGGGACCGATCATCCATGAGTACTACGTCGCCACCGAAGGCCTGGGTTTCACGGCCTGCAACAGCGCCGAATGGCTGGCGCACCGCGGGTCGGTGGGCCGGGTGTTGCTGGGTGACCTGCACATACTCGACGAACAGGGCCAGCCCGTGCCCAAGGGAACGCCGGGCGAGGTCTGGTTCAAGACGGCCAATCCGTTCGTCTACTTCAACGACCCGCAGCGCACCGCGCAGACGCGTTCCGCCGACGGCAGCATGACCACGGTGGGCGACATGGGCTACATCGACGACGATGGCTACCTTTACCTGACCGACCGTTCCAGTTTCATGATCATCTCGGGTGGCGTGAACATCTATCCGCAGGAATGCGAGAACCTGCTCATCACCCACCCCAAGGTCGCCGACGCGGCCGTGTTTGGTGTGCCCAACGACGATTTTGGGGAAGAGGTGAAGGCCGTGGTGCAGCCGCTGGCCGGCGTCAGCCCGGGCCCGGAACTGGCCGCCGAACTGATCGCCTTTTGCGCCGAGCATCTGGCCCGCCACAAATGCCCGCGCTCGGTGGACTTCATGGAGCAACTGCCGCGCCTGCCGACCGGCAAACTCTACAAGCGCACACTGCGTGACCCGTACTGGGCCGGGCGCAAGAGCCGCATTGTGTAGCGACCTATGTGAAGGCCGCGAGCCCGGCGATACTGCGCCCAGGACCCATCCCGTCCGACCGATCCCGCAAGGAGCCCCGCAGATGAAGGCAATCGGAAACCAACGGCCCAACGTGGTACTGATCCTGGCCGACGACATGGGCTTTGCGGATCTGGGCGTGATGGGCTCGGAAATCCGTACGCCCCATATCGACACCCTGGCGCGCCAGGGCGCGCTGCTGTCATCGATGTACAACTGCGCCCGCTGCTGCCCCACGCGGGCGGCCCTGCTCACCGGCCTGTATCCGCACCGGGCAGGCATCGGGCACATGGGTACCGACCTCGGGCTGCCGTCCTACCAGGGTTACCTGCGCAATGACGCCGCCACCATTGCCGAGCGCCTGCAGGCCGACGGCTATCGCACACTCATGGCGGGAAAGTGGCATGTGGGCGGCGACCTTTGGGCCACGCGGGTGGCCAGTTGGCGGCCCGGCGACCCGGACCAGCCCACGCCATTGCAGAAGGGCTTTGACCGCTTCTACGGGATCCTGGACGGAGTCACCAACCATTTCTCGCCGCACAGCATCTTCGAGGACGACCACCCGGTGGCGGTCTCGCCGGCCGGCTTTTATTTCACCGATGCGATCACCGACAAGGCGATCGGCATGGTCGAGCAGTCCGTGCTCGCAGAGCAGCCGTTCTTCCTGTACCTGGCGCATGCCGCGCCGCACTGGCCGATCCAGGCGCACGAGGAGGACATCGCCCGGTACGACGGCGTCTACACGCGCGGCTGGGACGCCGTGCGCACCGCCCGCCACGAGGAGATGCTCGGCCGCGGGGTGTTGCAGCATCCGTGGGCGATTTCGCCGCGCGACGCGGATGCGCCAGCCTGGGGCCGTAGCAGCCACCATGACTGGGAGGCCAGCCGGATGGCCGTGTATGCCGCCATGGTCGATCGCATGGACCAGTCCATTGGCCGCGTGTTGGCCGCGCTTGACAGACTGGGCCAGCGCGAGAACACGCTGGTGATGTTCCTGTCGGACAACGGCGGCTGTGCCGAATTCATGGCCGAGGATGGCTGGACCCAGTTCTACCCCGACGTCCACAACGACGGGCGGCGTATCACGATGGGCAACCGCCCGGGCCTGCGGCCCGGTGGTCCGCTGACCTTCATGAGTTACGACCTGCCGTGGGCCAATGTCTCCAACGCGCCGTTCCGCCTGTTCAAGCATTGGGTTCACGAGGGCGGAATCTCCACGCCCCTGATTGCACGCTGGCCGGCACGGATACCGGAGGGAACCGTCTCCCACAGCACCGGCCATGTGATCGACCTGCTGCCGACGATCCTGGAGGCGACCGGCACCGCGATGCGCGGCGAACTCGCCGGCCGGACGGTGCAGACGCCGGACGGCGAAAGTCTGATGCGGCTCCTGGAAGGCCGGGCTTGGGAACGTGATCAGCCGATCCACTGGGAGCACGAGGGCAACTGCGCCATCCGCCAGGGTTCCCTGAAGCTCGTGCGCAAGTTCGGACAGGCCTGGGAGCTCTACGACATGGAATCCGACCGCACCGAACTCCATGACCTGGCGTCCACCCATCCCCAGATCCGCGACCGCATGGCGCGCGACTACCAGGATCGGGCCACACAGGCCGGGGTTGTAGCCTGGAAAGACCTGCAGCCGGCCTTGCTCAGAGCCTGGAACATGGAGAACCTCAGCGGCTGAGCAGCGCCCAGGCTCGCCCACCAGTGCGTAGGGCGCCCAGAACAGCGGCCGGATGAAAGCTGCAGGCTGCCCCGGGGGTAGGCGCGCCGACTGGTGATGCATGGCATGATTATGTACCTCAAAAATAAATATTAAGGTACAATAAACAATGCCTCGCGCCAACACCGTCAGCCCGCTCTATGCCTCTTTCGAGGGACCGGTCAGCACACTGTATGCAGAACTGGTAACGCGCGCTCGCTCCGAGGGCCCGTTGCTGCCCGGAACCCCGGGGTCGCTCGCCCTGCGCGAGCGGCCTGGTTCGGGCTCGTATTGGTACCGACGCTACTACCGTTTGCCGAAGCTGCCGCAGGCCGAAGATTTCGTCTGTACCCAGGACGAACAGGCAGCCCGCGATGCCATGCGCAACCGCATCGAATCGGCCACTTGGAGCCAGGAGCAGGTGCGTATGCTGCGCACCATAGGCATGCAAGTCGCCGACAAGGACGCAGCGCTCGTGTTGGTCGAGATGCACAACCGCGGGCTGTTCGCCGCGGGCCTGGTGTTGGTCGGGACCCTGGCGTACATGGCTTGGCTCAACGAGTTCGGTGTACGGTCAGTCAGCTCGCGTACCCAGGACATCGACCTGGCCCGGCGCCACGCCCTCAAACTGGCCACGCCTGTCTCCTTCATGGAGGCCGTGCACGCCACCAAGCTGGACTTCTCAGCGGTGCCGGGCGGCCTGTCGCCGTCCGCGCCATCGACCTCGGTCAAGCGGTCCGGCAGAGAAGGTCTGCGAGTGGACATCCTGACATCCGGCAAGGAGTTGGGCCGGGTGGTTCATCTGCCGGAGCTGGACTGGTACGCCCAGTCCGTCCCATACTTCGATTACCTGCTGACTTCGTCGCGACAGGTAGCAATGCTGGCTGGCGGTCACTGCGTGCCCCTCCATGCGCCGGCGCCAGAACGCCTGGCGTGGCACAAGCTGTATTCGAGCACCCGGCGTGCGAACGACGCGGCCAAGGCTGAAAAGGACCTGCGGCAAGGCGCTACCCTGTTGGCCGTGCTGGTGGAACGCGACAACCTTGAGCTTTCGACGACAGTGAAGGCGATGCCCAAAGAGGTACTTGGCGCAGCCCGCCAACGGTTGCCCGCGCTGAAGAGCCTGCTGGCGCCACATCCGCAGGCACTGGACGAGGTGGAGCGTGTCCTGCACGGCGTTGACTTGCCGTGAGGCTTGCCGGCTGCGGGCATGCCCGAAATCTGCAAGCCGCGCGCAACCTGCCTGGTCGCAGGATGCACCGCAGGCCAGCCGATCAAAACGTGTTGTGGTCGGGCGCGAGCCCGTGAACCGTTACCACGGTACGGTCATCGCTGAAATATCGCGAACTTGATCCCTTGACGCCAGGATGGTGCTGAACCTTTTCCGGGTCTTGCGCTTCCACCCGCGCAAACTCGGCCTCCCAGTCAACCACACGTGTCCCGCGGGGACAGGTCAGATACCCATCGGTGAACAGCTCGATGCTCTGCACGCCGGATCTTGGCCGGGTGAAACACAACACGTCCGGGCCGAGCGTGTGTTTGCCGTCCAGCACTCCATAACCAAGCGAGTGCCCCGGCAAGTTGCAGAACCTGTATTGCGCCCCCTCGATCCCTGCGCGCAGCAGTCTCGAGTTCATCACCGCGCAGGCCCAGCGCCTGCAGGCGCCGAAAAACCGCCACCCGCCCGACCGTATAGAGCACATCGACGTCCTTGGCAAAGCGAAAGGTTTCCCGTCCGTTGAGACGTATGCCGGAGTCGCCGACGATGAGAAATCGCAAGGTGTGGCCAAGGTCTTCGACGATCGCGGCCGTAGAGCCGGCTCGCACATGCGCGGCCCCCGCCTGCGCCAGGCCAGTCGCGATGGCCCGGTTCATCGCGGCCAGCAGCTGGTCTGCCGACAGTCGGCCACGCTCCGGCCCGTTGGCGATGCGGACCAACGCGCGCGCCGACTGGGAGGCGGCAAACCGGCCCGGCGTGTCACCGTCCACCTGCATCCCGACCGAGTCGGTCGCGCCATCAAACACCGCATACAAGCGCTGCGGGACCAGGGCCACCACATCGTCGCCGGATTGCGACAGGTCGCGAAACTTGGGAATGGATGACGATTCAATCAACATGGCCGGCGCACGCCACGCCGTTGACTAGACAAATGCGCTTTCACGAGACTGCGAGAACCGCAGCACCACGTACACACACACGCCGGAACTCACCAGCAGGATGGTCGAGAGCGCCGCTGCTATGCCGAATTCGCCATCCAGCACTGCGCTGTAGATACGCACGGGCATCGTCGCGGTACGTGCGGTATAGAGCAGCAAGGTCGAGGACAACTCGTTGATGGCCGTGATGAAACTCATCATGGCGCCGGCAATGATGCCCGGCAGCATCAGCGGCACGGTGACCTTCACGAACGCTTTCAGCGGGGAGGCGCCCAGGCTGACCGCCGCCTCCTCGATCGACGGCTTGATCTGCCGCAGCACCGCACTGGTGGCGCGCACGCCATAGGGCAGGCGACGGATGAACAGGATCAGCACGATGATCGATCCGGTGCCCACCAGATCCAGGGCGCCCTGGTTGAACGTCAACAGGAAACCGATGGCCATCACCACACCGGGCACTACATACGGCACCATCAACACCGAATCCAGCGCCCCTGCCAGCGGTGTTTCACGGCGCACCACGACATACGACATCAGCCCGCCCGCGAGCGTGATCAGCACGGTGGCGGCGAGCGAGAAACGGAAGGTGTTGGCGATGACGTCGGGCACCTCATGGATCACGCGCGCATAACTGTTCAGCCCGAATCCGCCGGTAAATACCGGCCCGCTGGTCTGCAGGAACGAGGTGTACACGACGACGGCGATCGGCAACGTGGCCAGAGCCACAATCGTGTAACACAGCCCGTGCACTGCAACGCCATACGCGCCACCCAGTGGCGCCGGCACGCCAAGGTTGGTCAGCGCGCCGGCATAGCGGCGCTTGCCGATCAGGTAGCGCTGCAGCACGACAGCCAGCATCGAGATCAGGATCATCAGCATCGAGATACTGACCGCCATGGTGGGTGGGCCGCCCATTTCAGAGGTGTACTGGTTGTACGCGACGGTCGAGAGCGTGCGGAAGTCCCGGCCGATGATGGAGGGTGTCCCGAAGTCGGCGATCGACAACACGAAGCACAGGATGGCGCCCGAACTCACGGCCGGGAATACCAGTGGCAGCGTGATCCTGAAGAAGCGCTGGGCCGGGCTGCAGCCCAGGTTCTCGGCCGCCTCCTCGAAGGAGCGGTTGATGTTGCGCAGCGCGCTTTCGGTCATCAGGTAGACAAACGGGAAAAACTTGAGGCTGAACACCAGAATGATCCCGTGAATGCCGTAGATGGTGGGCATCGACAGACCGAAAGACTTCACAAGTTGTGTCAGCCAGCCGTTGTTGCCAGCCACCACCACCCAGGAATAGGCGCCGATGAACGGGGGCGACACCAGCGCCAGCACCGCCAGTGTGGCGATGACGTTGCGCCCCGTCACAACATACCGCGCCGTGCAGTAGGCCAGAGGAACTCCCAGCAGGCAGGCACCCACCATGCCCCCCACGCCCACGACCAGTGTGTTGGTGAGTGCGCCCACATAGTACTTGTGGGTGACGACCTTGAGGTAGTTGTCGAGCGTGAAGGTCTGCGTCTCGGGGTGCAGGAAACCCAACTGCAGCACCTGCGCAATCGGCCAGATCAGCAGCAGGCCGACCAGGGCCAGCGCCACAAACAGCACGACGGTCCAGAAGTCGGGCAGCCGGACTCCGGTACGGTCGCCGCCTGTTGTGCCCGGCGCAGTTGCCATCATGGGACCCGGGCGCCGGTCTCGCCGCCGGCGAAGAACAGGATGTCGCTGGTCAGGATGCCCAGTTGCACCGACTCTCCATTGCGCAGTCCGACCATCGCCTCGTTCGGCGACGTGAGCGCCTCCAGCGTCCCGTGCCCGGACACTTCGACGGTGAGTTGCAGCTCGCGCCCGGTGAACATGGCCTGGCGCAATACGCCCGTCAACTGAAGGCCGGGTCCGCCAGGCGGCCGATTGACCGCCACTTTTTCAGGGCGTACGGCAGCCACCACACCGACAACTCCGCGTGCAGCGGCCGGCACATCCAGGGGCTGGCCAAAGAGCTGCAGACCGCCGGCGCCGTCGGCAAGCGGCGTTGTGAAGTTGTTCGCGCCCACAAAGGAGGCCACGAAACGGTTGACCGGCCGGTGGTAGATGTCCCAGGGTGTGCCGACCTGTTGTGCCACGCCGTCGAACATCACGCAGATCTGGTCCGAGATCGACAGCGCTTCTTCCTGGTCGTGGGTGACGTAGATGGTGGTGATGCCAAATTCCTGTTGCAGCTTGCGGATGTCACGGCGCAGATCGACGCGCAGCTTGGCGTCGAGGTTGGACAGCGGCTCGTCCATCAGCAGCACCTTGGGCCGGATCACCAATGCACGCGCCAGCCCGACGCGTTGCTGCTGCCCGCCACTGAGCTGGTGCGGCAGGCGTTCGGCCAGTTCCCCGAGCTGCACCGTCTGCAGGATCCCGGCGACGCGCTGGCGGATCTCGTCTGCGCCAAGTTTGCGCTGCACCAGACCAAAGGCCACGTTGTCGAACACGCTCAGATGCGGAAACACGGCGTAGTCCTGGAACACCATGCCCACATTGCGCTTGGACGCGCCGAGATGGCCGATCGACTCGCCGCCGACGAAGATCTGGCCGGAGTCCTGCGTGTGGAACCCGGCGATGGCTCGCAGAAGGGTGGTCTTGCCACACCCGCTTGGGCCCAGCAACGTAAAGAAAGCACCCGACGGGATATCGAGATCGATGTCCTTCAGCGCGACCTGCCGGCCATAGGACTTGCGGATGTTCTGGAGTCGGACCTCGGACATGGCTGGCTGATTGCGGGACCGGCAGCTGTCACTTCTTGTTGAGCAGCAGATCGTTCCACTTGGCGAGGATGCGAGCCCGATTGGCACCGGCCCAGTCATCGTTGTACTTGATCAGTTTCATCTTGCCCAGTGGCAGCAGCGCGTTGCGGGTGACCACATCGGTGCGTACCGAACGGCGGCCCACCCCATCGAGAATTTCCTGCGCCTCGCGCGACAACATGTAGTTGATGAACGCCTTGCCGCCCTCGGCATTGGTTGGAGTGGCCGTGAGCGCCATGACATCGGCGCTGGCCGAGGTGCCATCGGCCGGATACAACAGCTCGACCGGGCCGCCGCCGACCTTGAACTTGAGCAAGGTGTCCTCGTTCGACAGGCCAAGCGCCGCCTCCCCGTCATTGACGAACTTGGGTACTGCGCCCGAACTGTTGGACAACACCGCGTTGTCGAGAATCTTGCTGTACAGATCCCAGCCCTTTTCTTCGCCGTACAGCTGCAGGATGATGGCAAGCTGGATGAAGGCCGAGCCGGACTTGTCGGGACGCGCCGCCGACAACTTGCCCTTGTACATCGGGTTGGCCAGATCCAGCCAGGTCTTGGGATACTGCGCCGGCGTCAGCAATTTTGTGTTGACACCGATGGCCGTGGCCACTGCGGTAAAGGGCACCGCCGCATCATTGATCTTGAATACATCGGCCAGAAAACGTGCGTTGTCTGGCGTGAACTTGGTGAACAGCGGGCCATTGGCCTCGACCACCTCGGTCGACACACTGAACAACACGTCGGCAGTGGCGCGGCCCTTTTCTGCCTTGAGGCGGTTGATCAGGTCGCCCGAGCCGCCCTTGATCAACTCCACCTTGATGTTGGTGGCTTTCTCGAAGGCCGGGACCACGCGATCCACAAGGTCTTGCGGTGCTGCGGTATAGATGACCACCTTGGACTGTGCCAGAGCCTGTCCGACCACCAGAGTGGCCAGGGCGGCACTGACGAAAAGTTTGCGAGTGATGTTCATTGAACTGCTCCGATGTTTGGGACACGAACCATTTTGACCGTTAATTCGGTCTTTCAAGCCGCAGGCCACGGGCCATGCGGGTATTCACCCCTGTCGACCAGGGCCCGGATCTCGGCCACGCAGCGTGACTTGTCCTGCGGGTAGGTCATGCCGAACCACGCGCCCCGGGTCGGCAGAACGGCGCATTGGACCGTTCTGGCAGTGACCGCGTCGCCGACAAAGGCCGGCAGGTAACACTCGGCATCGGGACGGCCGCCGTGCTTGGCTAGAAAATCCGCGAGAAACGTACCCATGGGCCCAAGTACATCCTGCTGGAATCCCCAGATGTTCATTGACGCCACGGCCTGCGGGTCCAGCGGCGTGCGCCGGCCATCCGGGCCGACGCCGCTGCACCGATCGCCATCCTGCCATCGGATATCGATGTGCTCCACGACGCCCTGCAACAGGCCGTCCTGCACGACACAGATACCGCGGTTGACTCCGCCGCTGCCGGACAGGGTCTGATGCAGCGGAT